>NZ_JBFUCI010000025.1:0-29224 GCF_056405335.1 Variovorax sp. P1_H12_2 | reverse complement strand
AGGTGTTCGATCGTGCGCTGACCTACGCCAACGTGATCAACTCGCCGTCGTCCAATGTGATGCCTGATGACGTGGAGGTCTATCGTCGCTGCCAGCAGGGCAACATGACGCGTGGAGGCGAATGGGTCAGCTTGCATCGCTACCTTGGAACGGACAAGTCCACCGACGACGGCATGGTTTCCACCAACGGAACAAGCGAATTGCCGATGCGAAATCAGTTCGCCACCTGGAAGAAGTACATGCTGACCACACCATCCAAACCTGTTCATCTGCTGCGGCAGGACAAGGAGGCTGGCTGTGCAACTGCTTGATCGCCGCTTCGATGTCTCTACGGCGCCTGTGTCGCAAGCTTCCCTGTCGGTCGAAGCGCGCCGCATCATCGAGGACTTTGTGTTTCGCGAGGCCCGTCTGCTTGACGATCGCCAATTTTCGGAATGGTTGGGTCTGTGGACCGACGACGGCCGCTATTGGGTGCCGCGCTTCCACGGACAGGCCGACCCCTTCGAGACCGTTTCTCTTTTCTGGGAGGACCGGATGTTGCGCGAAGTCAGGGTGCGCCGCCTGGAAAACGCGCGCAACTGGTCGCAACAGCCGGTGACGCGCAGTGCGCATGTGGTGGGGGGCGTGACGATCGAAGGCCTCGATGCGGATGGCCACCTCATTGTTCGATCGAGCTTCCAGTTGACCGATTGGCGCCTGGAGCAGCGCCAGCTCGCTGGTGCGGTGTTCCACAAGTTGGCTGCCTCGCCCGAAGGCGGCTGGAAGATCGTGCTCAAGCGCGTTGACCTCGTGAACTGTGACGCCGTGTTCGGCAATCTGGAGGTTTTCATTTGATCGCCAAGCGTTCCATCAGGCAGCGTCGCATGCAAGGACTGCAATCATGAACGCGGCTTGCGAGAGCGGTCGACTGAAGGGTCGGGTCGCCATCGTGACCGGCGCCACACAGGGCCTGGGTGCCGATATTGCGCGGGGACTTGCCGCGGACGGCGCTACCGTGTACGTGCTCGGGCGCGGCAGGGAGGCCGGCACGGCCGTGGCGACTTCGATCGGAGATGGTGCGATCTTCATGGAAGTCGATATCACGGACGACCAGGCAATCGATCGTTGCATCGGAGCGGTCCTTGCGCGCTTCGGGCGTCTCGACTTGCTGGTCAACAACGCCTGCAGCTACGACGACGACGGTCTTGCGTCGAACCGTGAGCAATGGCATCGCACGCTCGGCGTCAACCTGGTGTCGGCCGCGATCTTCACGCAGAAAGCGGCGGAACACATGGCGCCTGGAAGCGCCGTGGTCAACATCACCAGCACAGGCGGAAAGTTCGGCGCCGACGGCCGTGCGATCTACCCGGCTTCAAAGGCCGCTTTGATCCAGATCACGAAGAACTTCGCGGTGACGTTGGCGCCGCGCGGAATTCGAGTCCTTTCCGTGTCGCCGGCGTGGACCTGGTCGCCGTCGGTCGAACGCATGAGTGCCGGCTCCATCGAGACTGCGGACGCGGTCGGCGCACATTTCCATCCCTTGGGTCGCGTCGGCCGGGGCGTCGAAGTCGCCCGCGTGGTGGCGTTTCTCGCCAGTGCGGAGGCCTCATGGATGACGGGCGTCGACGTGCCTGTGGATGGCGGCTTCTCCATCCTGGGGCCGGACCGTGGCGTTTCGCCGCGGGTCTGGTTCGAGCGGTTGGGCCCTTCGGTGGAGTAGCAACGTCTAGTCAAGCGTCGCAGGTCAAGGCCTTGGCATTCGCGGTCCCGTCGCGAGGATCATCGCGACAGAGAGGCGTACGCGCGGCGTCGGGAGGCCGTTGCTCGTTGCCAGGCGCGTTCCCGGTTCCATCACTTGATCGAGCACTCGCCTGCGAACGGGTCTGAGTGCTGAGTGAGCGCCGTGCCCACCAGCTTGTTGCCGATCTTGCCTGCAGCGTCCTTCTGCACCACTCGCATGTAGATGTTGTGGATCGGATACTGATTGGTGTTGAACGCGAAGGGGCCGCGCACGGAAGCGAAGTCGGCCTTGCGCAGCGCAGCCCTGAAGGCGTCGCGGTCCTCGATCTTCCCCTTGACAGCGCTTACGGCGCTGTTGACGAGCATCGCGGTATCGAAGGCCTGCGAAGCGTACATCGTGGGGGTTCGGCCGTACGCCTTCTGGAACTCGGCGACGAACTTCTGGTTGGCCGGGTTGGGCAGATCGGCCGCCCATTGCGACGCGTTGAAGAGCCCGACGATCGGATCGCCGATGCCCTTGATCGTGTCTTCGTCCGCCGAGAAGCCGGGCGCCAGCAGAGCGACATCCTTCGACAGGCCTGCGGCGTCGAACTGTTTGATGAAGTTGACGCCCTGCCCACCCGGGAGGAAGAAGAACACGGCGTCGGGCTTCGAAGCTTTCAGCGTCGCCAACTCGGCGGCGTAGTCGAGTTGGTTGAGCTTCGTATAGATCTCCTCCACGATCTCGCCCTTGTACTGGCGCTTGAATCCGCCCAGTGACTCTCGGCCGCCGGGATAGTTCGGGGCGATCATGGCGACGCGCTTGTAGCCTTTCGAGGCGGCGAATCGACCCATCGCTTGGGGAATGTCCTCGTTCTGCCAGGCGATGGCAAAGAAGTTCCGGTTGCACTTGGCGCCCGCGTAGTCTGCCGGCCCGGTGTTGGTGCTGAGGTAGACCGTGTCGTTGGCCAGAATGCCCGGGAGAACGGGCAGGAGCACGTTGGAATAGACAACGCCGGTCACCAGGTCGACCTTGTCGCGCTTGAGGAAGCGCTCGACGGACTGGCGGGCGCTTTCCGGGTTCTGCTGGTCGTCGACCACCGTCATCTCGACCGGCAAGCCACCCAGATTGCCGCCGTTCAGCTTGACGCCGAGCGCGAAGCCGTCGCGCACCTCCTGGCCCGCTGCCGCGCCGGGGCCCGACAGTGTCGTGAGAAATCCGATTTTGATCTTTTCGGCCGAGTGCGAGGCCGACGCGCATGCGAAAAGCCCGCAGAGCATTGTGAGGCGGAGGGCGGGGGCGAGCATCATGACTGTTCTCCAAAGAGGGGCGAGGATGCTTGGCAGTCTAGGGATGGGCGCCCCGCACAGATATCCGCAAACGACGGTGAAGCGCTGTGGATTTGTCCGTTTCTGGCGATCAGAAAGGCTTCAGATGAAGAGCGCGGCCACCTCCTCCGGCCCGGGCGCGTCGGCCTGGAGCAGCAGGGCGTCGCCCGCATGCTCGCCCTCCTCATCGGGGCCTGCCAGCGGATCGCGCGGGGCCAGGCGCGTGCGCACGAGGGCATCGGCCAGCAGCAGGCGGCGAGCGTCGACGCCCGGCTGTGCACCTTCCCAGGCCAGCAGGATGGCCGCGCAGGCGTAGTACAGGCCGCTCGCGGCGCGGCGCACGTCGCCTTCATGCCGGGCATTCGCCGCCACCGATTCGGCCAGCGCGATCGCGCGGTCCAGGCTGGTCTGCAGCGTCTGGCGCAGGCGCGCCGGGATGGCCGTGCCTTGTTCCAGGCGCGCGGCCAGGATGCTCCTGAGCGCGTTCTGGGCGCCGTTCTTGCGCACCGCGCGCTGGATGGCGTCGAGCGCGTTGATGTTGCTGGTGCCTTCCCACAGCACGCCGATATGGGCGTCGCGCACCAGGCGCGCATTGACGAAATCCTCGATGTAGCCGTTGCCGCCGCGCACTTCCATGGCGCCTGTCGCCACCACGATGTTGTCGCGACAGGCGCGGAACTTGATGAGCGGCGTGAGCAGCCGCAGCGCGTCGCGCGCCGTGGCATCGCCCAGGTTGGCCTTGTGCATCACGTCGGCGGTGGCCATGACCATCGACAGCGCTGCTTCGGTCGGCAGCATCAGCTTGAGCAGTTGCCGGCGCAGCAGCGGATAGGCGATGACGGGGCTGCCGAAGGCCGAACGGTGGCGGGCGGCCTGCATCGCCTCGTTCAGGCAGCGCCGCATCATGGCCGCAGCACGCACCGCGTGCGACAGACGCGAGAGATTGACCTGCTCCATCATCTGCTTGAGGCCCTGGTCGAGCGCGCCGACGGGGTAGGCGAAGGCGCCATCGAGCCGCAGCTCGCCGCTGGCCATCGAACGGGTGCCCAGTTTGTCCTTGAGCCGCACGATGCGGTAGGTATTGCGGCTRCCGTCTTCCAGCCGTCGCGGCATCGCGAACAGCGCCAGGCCCTTGGTGCCGGCGGGCGCGCCTTCGGGACGCGCAAGGATGAGGGCGATGTCGGCGTCGGTGTGCGAGGAGAACCATTTCTCGCCGAACAGGTGCCATCGGCCATCGATCTCCCGGGCCACCGTCTCGACCGCGCCGACGTCGGAGCCGCCTGCCTTCTCGGTCATGAACTGCGTGCCCTTCCACAGCGTCTCCATGTCGTCGCTGAGCATCCGCGGCAGGAGTTTTTGCTGGAGTTCGGCGCTGCCGTACTTGCGGATCAGGTGGATGGAGGTGTCCGTCACGCTGATGGGGCACATCTGGCCGAACTCGGACTGGACGAACAGATACTGGAAGGCGTACTTGGCCAGCGCAGGCAGCGGCTCGCTGCAGCCGAGCACGCCGGCGCGATGGCCCATGGCGTGGAACTGGAAATCGCCGAAGGCGATGTGTTCCATCTCCTGGTAGGCCGGGTGGTAGTCGATCCAGTCCTCGTCCTCGCCCCAGCGCGTTCGCGCATGCAGCACGGGCGGATTCTTGTCGGCCACCGTGGCCAGCGCGTTCAGGCGTCCCCCGGCCAGCTGGCCCATGCGCTCGAAATGCGGTTGCAACTGCCGGCGCTGGTCGGCTGGAAGGTACAGCGCCAGCAGGTCCTGAAGGCCCCGGTCCATCGCGTAGAAATCCAGCCCTGCGCAGTCCGGTGCGAGATGCTGCGAGCTCTGGTTCGACGTGGCGGGACGAGGGCGTACGTATTCGGAGTAGTTCGGTTTGAAGGACATGGTCACCTCGAGATCAGGAAGGGAAGAGCGGCCGGCGGAGCGCGGCCTCAGATCACGCCGGCGGTGCGCAGGCGTTCGATCTGATCGGTCGACAGGCCCAACGCATCGCCGAGCACCACCTCGGTGTGCTCGCCCAGTTCGGGCGGGCCGACGCGGTAGTCGATCGGGGTCTCTGAAAAACGCATCGGACTGGCGACGGCGGGAAAGGTGCCGCCGCTGGACAGCGGGATGTCGACGCGGATGCCGCGCTCGCGCACCTGCCGGTCTTCGAAAGCCTGGCCGAAGTCGTTGATCGGTCCGCAAGGCACGCCGGCGGCTTCGAGGCGTTCCAGCCAGTGGGCCGTGGTGTCGCTGCGCATGATGTCGCCGAGTTGGGGCAGGAGCTGGTCGCGRTTGACGAGACGGCCCGAGACCTTCGCGAAACGCGGGTCTGCGCTCAGCTCGGGCCGGCCGATGGCGTGGCAGTAGGACGCGAACTGGCCGTCGTTGCCGACCGCCACCACGATCTGGCCGTCGCTGCTGGCGAACACCTGGTAGGGCACGGCATTGGGATGGGCGTTGCCGTAGCGTCGCGGCATCCGGCCGGACACCAGGTAATTCACGGCCTGGTTGCTGTTGAAGGCCATCGCGCAGTCGAGCAGCGCCATGTCGATGTGCTGGCCGCGGCCGCTGCGTTCGCGCCAGGCCAGCGCAGCCGTGATCGCCAGGCTCGCGTACATGCCGGTCGTGACGTCGGCGACCGCGATGCCCACTTTCTGCGGCCCGCCGCCGGGCAGGTCGTCGCGCTCGCCGGTGATGCTCATGAGGCCGCCCATGCCCTGGAACACGAAGTCGTAGCCCGGCCGGTGGCTGTAGGGGCCGGTCTGGCCGAAGCCGGTGACGGAGCAATAGATCAATCCGGGATGGGATTCCCTGAGATCGTCATAGGCCAGCCCGTAGCRCGCCAGTGTCCCGACCTTGTAGTTCTCCACCAGCACGTCGCAGGTGGCGGCCAGGCGCCGGATGATGTCCTGGCCTTCGCGGCTTGCCAGGTCGACCGTGATCGACTTCTTGCCGCGATTCGTCGATGCGTAGTAGGCCGAATCCTGGCGCTCCGGATGGTCGCCCGAAGGCAGCCATGGAGGTCCCCAGCCGCGCGTCTCGTCGCCCACGCCGGGCCGCTCGACCTTGATGACCTCGGCGCCGAGGTCGGCGAGATTCTGCGTGCACCAGGGGCCGGCGAGTACGCGGGAGAGGTCGAGCACCCGGACGTGCGACAGCGGCTTGATCGTCTGTGCCTGCATTCAGTCCGCCTTGATGTGCGCGTCGGCGATCACCTTGCCGTAGCGCGCGCTTTCTTCGCGCATGTAGGCCGCGAAGGCATCCTGGTAGTAGCCGACGGGTTCGGCGCCGTTGCTCAGCAATTGCTTTTGCACTTCGGGCTGCGCGAGCACCTTCTCGATTTCGGTCGCCAGCTTCGCGACGATGGCGGGCGGCGTGCCCGCGGGCGCCACCAGGCCGACCCAGGCGGACATTTCCATGCCCGGATAGCCAAGCTCCGCCACGCTGGGCACCTCGGGCAGGGCGGCCGAACGCTTGCCGCTCATGACGGCCAGGGCGCGCAGCTGCCCTCCGTTGATCTGCGGCACGCCGGTGAAGGCCGGCTCGAAGGTCATGGAGACCTCGCCGGCCATCACCGCGGCCTTGGCGGGCGCGCTGCCCTTGTAGGGCACGTGCAGCACTTCCATCCGGGTTCGCGTCCTGAGCATTTCGCCGGCCAGATGGGCGCTCGAGCCATTGCCGTAGGAGGCGTAGCTCAGGTCCCCGGCCTTGGTGGCGCCAAGCTTGACGAGCTCGTCGAGCGTCTTCGCCTTGACCCCGGGATGGACCACGATCACGCTCGGCGCCGCAGCCACCAGCGCGATCGGCGCAAAGGCCTTGACGGGGTCGTAGCGCAGGTTGGGGTAGAGCCATCCGTTGATGGTGAGCGTGGTGTTGGTGGCGGCCAGCAGGGTATAGCCATCGGGCTTGGCGCCGGCAACGGCCTCGGCGCCGATGATGGTGGCCGCGCCCGGCTTGTTTTCCACCACGACCGGCTGGCCCAGTCGCTCGCCCAGCTTCTGGCCGATGACGCGGGCCACGACGTCGGTCATGCCGCCCGCCGCGTACGGGACGATGACGCGGATGGGCTTGTTCGGGTAGTCCTGTGCATGCGCTGCAGTGGCAGCGAGTGCCGAGGCCGCAAGGGCGGCGCAGGCTGCGACGATCCTGGTTTTCAAGTTTGTCTCCTTTTATGGGTCTGCTGCGCGCCATGCTTCGGGAGTGCCGATCGGCGCGCTGGTCGAAATTCTTGCCGCGCCGATTTTTCTGGTCCAATACATTTTTTCGCCCCATTGATCCACGGATTGGATAAATCGAGCACCCATGGACCTGAGACAGCTTCGCTATTTCGTGGCAGTGGCCGAGGAACTTCACTTCGGCCGTGCAGCGCAGCGCTTGTCCATCACGCAGCCGCCCTTGAGCTTCAATATCGCCAAGCTGGAGGACTCGCTGGGCTTCGAACTCCTGCGCCGCAGCACGCGCGAAGTCGCGCTGACCCCGGCCGGTCAGGTGATGTACCAGGAGGCGCTCAAGATCCTCTCGCTCACGCGGGAAGCGCAGGCCTCGGCCGGGCGCATCGCGCGCGGCGAATCCGGCTCGATCCACGTGGGCTTCGTCGGCTCGGCCCTGCTGACGCGGCTGACCGAGGTGACTCGAAGCTTTGGCTTGGCGCGGCCTGGCGTGCAAGTGGTCATTCACGAACTCAACAGCTTCGAGCAGGTGGACGCGCTCCAGCATCGGAAGATCGACCTCGGCATCATCCATTCCCGCACCTTGCCCGGCGGCATCGCCTCGCGCGTGCTCGACAGGCAGAGTTTCGTGTGCGTGCTGCCGGCAGACCATCCGCTGGCGGCCCGTGCCGACATCCGTCTGCAGGAACTCCGGAACGAGGATTTCGTGCTGTTCTCGCGTCCGTTCTCTCCGGAATTCCACGACAAGATCGTCGCCATGTGCCTGCGTGCGGGGTTCACGCCCAACATCCGCCACGAGGTGCGGCACATGCTCTCGGTGGCCGCACTGGTGGCCCGCAAGTTCGGCGTGTCGCTGGTGCCCTCGTCGTTGCAGACCATGGTGTTGCCGAACCTGTGCTTCCGGCCGCTGGCCCAATCGGAGCAGCCGTCCGAGTTGCGCGGCATCTGGCGCGAGGGCGATCCCTCGGCCCTGGTGCATTCGCTACTGGAAGCGCTGACGCCGCGCGAAGAGTCGGTGGGGGACGCAGCCGCCCGAGGCTGAATGCCTGCTGGAGGGGCGAGAAGCGCCGACCGGAAGCGCGAAGCGGCACCGTGACATCGGGGAGGTCCCTCACGAGACGGGGGCGGCGCCCTCACGGCAGAGAGCGACCTTGTGCAGAAGCTCGACCAGCATGGCCCACTCGGCCGGGCTGAGGGTTGCCAGCGCCTTGCGCTCCTCCGAAAGGACGGTGCGCACCGATTCGCGCGACAGTTGTTCCCCCGCAGCGGTGGCACGTATGTGCTGCGCGCGGCGATCCATGGTGCTGCGCTCACGTTCGATCAGGCCGCGACGCTCGAGCTTCTCGATCCAGACCGCCATGTTCGGCGGGGCGATCGCCAGCGCCTCGGACAACTGTTTGGCGGACAAACCCGGGTTTTCATCGACCAACGCCAGGATCGTGAATTCCACGGGGCGCAGCTTGAAACCACTGCCGACCCGCCTCTCGAAGATTCGCATCGTTGCAATGGATGCCTGCGCGACCTGGTAGCCGACGACGTGATGGATGCCTGCTTCGCGAAGAAGCCCGAAAGGCGTTCGATCTTCGGGCGCGTTCTTCTGAGTTGCCATGCCCTCCATTCTCCCCCGAGCCGCACCGCTTCCTTTTGGTTACCAGACATAACTACATGGATGGAATCCATTGGTAGTTTCACCCGGCTATCACTGAAACTATTTATTTTTAATAATCAATTGCTCGCGATGGCAAAGCGCCATCTTCCGAGTGAAACCGGCCCGACGGCGTGTTGTCGGGCTGTTCCAAAACCAAGGAGACCACGCATGAGAGACACCCATACCCCCATGACTTCCAGATTGGCCAGGATGCAGCTGGCGGCCGTTGCTGCTGCCGCGTCCGTTTTGCTCGGCGGATGCGGAGGCAGCGATCGCAGCGGCGTGGCACTTGGCGGCTGGAACGCCAATGCCGCCACCCCGCCCGCCGTGACCGCTGGCCCTTCCGGCAGCAGCTTCTGGGATGTCTATGGCACGCCGGATCCCCAGGCGAAACCTGGCGAGATCTACTGGGCGCAGCCGCGCACCGACGCGCCGGACGGCGCCAAGGCCTGGAACATCATTTACGTTTCAGAGATCGCACCTGGCGTCAGGAAGTACGTCTCCGGAGAGATCTATGTCCCCAATGCCGCTGCCGGCGGYCAGCAACGGGATGTGGTTCTCTGGAACCACGAAACGACGGGCGTGGCGGACGCATGCGCGCCCTCGCGACGCAGTCTCGTGGCGTCGGACGCCAGCCGGGTACCCGGTATCCAGGCACTGCTGGCAAAGGGCTATGTCGTGGCGATGAGCGACTATCCCGGACAGGGCCTGCCRGGGCCTGCCTTTTACATGGCCGGCCAGCCCAATGCCCGTGCGTCGCTGGACGTGCTGCGGGCGGTGCAGAACTTCCCCGAGGCGAAGGCGTCGAAACGCTACGTCATGTACGGCTGGTCACAAGGGGGACAGACCACCATGTGGACTGAGTCCATCGCCGCCAGCTATGCGCCCGAGTTCACCGGCCTGGGCTCGGCGCTGATTGCGCCGGCAGTGCGGATCCGAGAGCTGACACTGAACTCGATGAAGAGCACCGAACTGGCGGGCTACGTGATTTCGACGCTGCCCGGCATCAAGGCCGCGCACCCTGAACTCAAGTACGGCGACTTCCTGACCACCGAGGGGCTTGAACAGTTCCCTGCGATGGCGGACGGCTGCTTCGACATCTGGTCGGCTGCAGCCACAGTGGCCGCTCCCTACAAGCCCGATGCACTGATTCCGGGCAGCAGTTGGTGGAACGCGATGACCGCCGTGGACAACTTCTCACCGAAGGGAAGCATGCCCGTCGTGATCTACCAGGGCTCGGCGGACACCACGACACCCGTTCGCCTGACGGCGTCGGAGCGTACGGCAATGTGCAAGGCAGGGTCCAGCGTGGAGTACATCGAATTCCCCGGACTGGACCACGAGCCGGTCGTCCCGGAGGCTGCCAAGCGATTCCCCGCCTGGGCGGAGGACCGCTTCCTGGGGCGGCAAGCGGTCAGCAACTGCGCGCCGTCTTAGCCACGTCGTCGAGAGGCTGCGCACCGGCGCCGACGGCGCCCCGGATCCAAGCATCGGTCAAACGCTAAAGCGTCTCACGTTGCGCAAACCCTGCAGCTGCCTGAGCGGGCCCAGGCAGCTCCGCGACCTCCACCCGCTCGACGCGTGCCTCCGGCGGGCCGCGACGCGCCCAATCCACCAGCGCGTCGACGGCCGATGCGTCGCCGATGGCAAGGGCCTCCACCGTGCCGTTGCGGCGGTTGCGCACCCAACCGTGCACGCCTAGCGCTTCGGCGGCCTGAGCCATGGACCCGCGGTAGCCCACGCCTTGAACGTAGCCGTGGACGAGGAGGTGCTTCTGGATGAACGCCATGCTCGCACTGTAGTGCGCCGGGCCCGCATCTGCAGCGCTGCGACCCCGTGACCCCAGCGCTGACACCCGACGCTCAGGGGCGCACCGCGACTGCGGCCTCGATCGGCCCGCCCCGCCTCAACGTGTTGTAGATCGGACAGGCCCCGGTGAACGCGTCGACCAGCATCCGTGCGGTCGCCAGGTCGACCCCTTCGAGCACGAAGCCCAGCCGGATGGCCGCGTAGCGCGTGCCATCCTCCGGGTCGCGCTCGAACGAGACCTCCACCTCGGCCTCCTTCAGCGCCACCTCTCGTTCCCGAGCGGTCTTCTGCACCAGCCCCAGCCCGCAAGACGCCAGCGAAGCCAGCAGCAGCTCGCCGGCCTGCACCGCATCTCCAGGGCCGCCAGCCGTCGCCTTCGTATCCGACACGAAGTGATGCTGCCGTGCACTCACAAGGAAGCGCCCGAAGGGTTCGACAGCCCGCGCACGCACGCTCACGATCTCGCCCACCGCGGCGGGAGCTTCCTGTCGTTCGTCGACCGTGGTGCTCATGCTGCCCTCCTTCTTTCGGCGATGCCGGACGCGGCCCGTTCCTTCCACGCACCGGCAGCCGGCCTTTCGAGTCCCAGGTTCTCGCGCAGGGTCGCGCCCTCGTACGCCGTGCGGTAGAGTCCGCGCCGCTGCAGTTCGGGCACCACCAGCCGCACGAAGTCCTCGAAGCCGCCGGGCTGGTAGGGCGCGCTGATCATGAAGCCGTCGCAGGCGCCTTCGCGGAACCAGCGCTCCATGCCGTCGGCCACCTTGTCGGCCGTGCCGATCAGGTCCCCTTCGTAGCGGCTGCCGTAGCGCTTGCCCAGATCGCGCAGCGTCAGCTGGTCGCGCTCGGTGGCTTCGCGCACTTCCTGGTAGTGGCCCTGCACGCCGGGCACGTCGATGTCGGGCAGCGCCGAGTCGAGCGGGTATTTCGAGAGGTCGACGTCGAGGTGATAGGACAGCGTGGAGAGCCCGGCATGCGGATCGACCAGCGCACGCAGCGCGCGGTCCTTCTCTTCGGCGATCGCCTGCGTCTCGCCGACCAGCGGCGTCGCGGCGGGCAGCACCTTGAGCGAATCGGGGTCGCGGCCGTGCGAACGCACGCGGTCCTTGATCTCCTTGTAGAAGGCCTTGGCGCTGTCCAGCGAATCGTGGCTGACGAAGATGGCGTCCGCCCATTGCGCCGCAAAGTCACGGCCGCGATCCGAAGCGCCGGCCTGCAGGATCACCGGGTAGCCCTGCGGCGGCCGGGCGACGTTCAACGGCCCCTTGACGCTGAACCACTCGCCCTCGTGATCGACATAGTGGACCTTGGCCGGATCGGCAAAGAGCGGCGTCTTGCGGTCCTGCACCAGCGCGTCGTCCTGCCAGCTGTCCCAGAGCTTGAAGACGACCTCGAGAAATTCGTCGGCGCGGTCGTAGCGCTTGCTGCGCGGCACCTGTTCCTTCTTCGAGAAGTTGCGGGCTTCGGCATCCTGGAACGAAGTGACCACGTTCCAGGCGGCGCGGCCGGCGCTCAGATGGTCCAGCGTCGCGAAGGAGCGTGCGACCTCGAAGGGCTCGTAGTGGCTGGTCGAGCGCGTCGACGCCAGCCCGAGGTGTCGGGTCGCGGCCGCCATGATCGACAGCACCACCACCGGATCGAGCCGCAGCGAACCGAGTGCGCCGTGGCGCAGCTGCGTGTCGTTGCTGCCCTGGTAGCGGTCGGGGACCGCGAGGATGTCGGCGAAGAAGGCGAGGTCGAACAGGCCCTTTTCGAGCGTGCGCGCGATGCCCTGGTAGTAGTCGGCATCGAGCCAGCCGCTCTCCGAGGCCGGGTAGCGCCAGCCGCCCGGGCGGCCGGGACCCGCGGTGACGAAGGCGGCGAGGTGGATCTTCTTGTCTTGGGGCTTCGGCATGGTTCAGGCTCCGAGCTCGGCAGCGACGAGTTTCTTGACGGGGTCGAAGCGGGTGTCCAGCAGGAAGCTGCGCACGTCGACCTTGTTCGGCAGCACGCCCAGCGACTGGAAGTTGCTGGCCAGATCCTGGGTCGAGTCGGCGGCGGCGCCGTCGATCGGCTTGAGAGCGACCGCACCCGAGTCGGACAACCGGGCGTCGACGATGAGCTGGCGATACACCTTCTCTTCCACGCTGCCGGGTTCGAAGCCGCCCAGCCTGGCCCACGATGCGACGGTTTCGTCCGGATGCGCGAGGGCGTATTGCTGCGACTCGCGGATCAGCCGCACCAGCCTGGCCACCACTTGCGGATGCTTGTCGGCAAACTCGGCGCGTGCGACGTAGAAGGCGTAGTCGTAGGTCTTCACGTCCGGCAGCGTGCGCGCCTTGTCGCCGAGCTTGGCAAGCGCCAGGGCGCTGGCGGGCTGCCAGTGGATCCATGCGTCCACGCTGCCTTGGGCGAAGGCCGTGTAGGCGTCGGCGCCGCTCAGGCTGACCGCCTGCACATCGTTCAGCCGAAGCCCCGCCGCTTCCAGGTACTTGACCAGGCTGTAGGTGCCGGTGGTGCCGTTCTGGTGAGCGATCTTCCTGCCCTTGAGATCGGCCGCCGACCGGATCGGCGAATCCTTCGCCACCAGCACGTCGACTTCGGTCGCCGGCAATGGATAGGCCGCCAACGGCACGATCGGCACGCCGGCCGCCACCGCGTTGACGATCGCCGTGGCGGTCGCGAAGCTGAAGTCGACGCCGCCGGCCTTGATGCCTTCCATGACCGGCAGCGATGCGGTGAAGCCCGGCTGCCACACCACCTTGGCCGCAATCTCGTCTTCGAGCTTGCGGCCGTCGTCGCCCGCGCGCAGCGACGCGAAAACGCCTGTGCGGCCGTCACCGATGATCGCGATCGTGAGTTGCGGCGGCTCGGCCGCCGTTGCCGCGGATGCGGCGGCGCCTGCACCGGCAGCGGCCGCTGCTGGCGGTGCGTCGCCTTTGCCGCAGCCCGCCAGTGCCAGCGCGCCCGCGCCCCCGGCCAGCGCCAGTGCCAGGCCGCTCAGGCTGAGGAAGCGTCGCCGTGCGGCCAGGGCCAAGGTGTCTGAATGAGAGAAGGTGTCGATCGGCATGGGAGAGAGTCCTGTGATGGGTCTGGAAAAATCGGGATTGAGGGCTTGTGTGCCTGCGTTCAGCGGACGGCCTGCCCGGCTTGCGCCGACACAAGCCCTTCGAGCAGCTCTTCCTTGAGCGCGGCCAGCTCGGGGTCGCCGCGATGGCGCGGCCGCTCGCGGTCGATGAACAGATCGCGGGCGACGCGGCCCTCGCGCATGAGGAGCACGCGGTCGGCCAGGACCAGCGCCTCTTCGACGTCGTGCGTCACGAGCAGCACGGTGCGCGGCCGGCGTGCGAGCAGGCCTTCGAGAAGCAGTTGCATCGACGCCCGCGTGATCGCATCGAGCGCGCCGAAGGGCTCGTCGAGCAGCAGCAGCTCGGGTTCGTGGATCAGGGCGCGCGCCAGCGCCACGCGCTGGCGCTGTCCGCCCGACAGCACGACCGGATAGTCCTTCTCGCGGCCGGCCAGCCCCACCGCGGCGAGCAGCGTGCGGGCATCGTCGTCGCGTGCGCGCAGACCCAATGTCACGTTGCGCAACACCGTCCGCCAGGGCATCAGGCGGTCTTCCTGGAACATCATGCGGATGTCCGGCGACGGGTTGCGCGAGCGCAGTTCGACACGGCCCGAGGTCGGTGCCTCCAGTCCCGCGACGATGCGCAGCAGCGTCGACTTGCCGACACCGCTGGCGCCGATCAGCGCGACGAACTGGCCGGCCGGAATCTCCAGGTCGACCTCGTGCAGCACGATCCGTTCGCCGAAGGCCTTGCCGACGCCGCGCAGGCTCAGCCTGTCGCCATTGGAGGATGCATGGGTCATCGCGCCGCTCCTTTGGCGTAGTTGGGGTGCCAGCGCAGCAGGCGTCGTTCGACGGCCCGGGTGATCGAGTCGGCCAGCCACCCGGCGATCGCGTACAGCACGATCGCCAGCAGGATGACGTCCGTGCGCAGCAATTCGCGCGCGTTCTGCACCATGTAGCCGATACCGTCGCGCGAGGCGATGGTCTCGCCGACCACCAGCGTGAGCCAGGCCACGCCGAGGGCGTATCGAATGCCGGTCAGGATCGGCGGCAGCGCGCCCGGCAGCACCACGCCGGCGATCAGGCCGAGGGGCCCCAGGCCATACGACCGGCCCAGCTCGATCAGCTTCGGGTCCACGCCGCGGATGCCGCTCATCGTGTTGAGGTAGACCGGGAACAGCGAGCCCATTGCCACCAGCAGCACGCGCGGCTCTTCGCCGATGCCGAACCACAGGATCATCAGCGGCACGAGCGCCAGATGCGGAATCGTGCGAACCATCTGCAGCGAGCGGTCGAGCAAGCCGTGCGCCAGGCTCGACAGGCCGACCAGGAAGCCCAGCACCAGGCCGGTCGCCGCGCCGGTCACGAAGCCGATCGCGACGCGGCGCAGGCTCACCAGCACGTCGCGCTGCAGTTCACCCCGCTCGGCGAGCCCCCAGGCCGCACGCAGCACGTCGGACGGTGCCGGGAGGATCCCCGCGGGCAGCCGGCCGATGGCCGAGAAGTACTGCCACAGGGCGACAAGCGCAACCGGAAGAAGCCAGGGTACGAAGAGTCGCCAGCGACTCGGCTCGCTGCGCGCCGAAGCCCGCTGCGTCGGATCGATCGCGGCATCCGCGATGACGGTGATGCGGCTCGCGGTGTGACTGGGCGATGCGGCGGTTGGCGATGGCTCTGCAGGCAGGCGGGGGAGGACGGCACTCATGGATCGCGATGCAAGGCGGGCGGCAGCCGAAGCAGCGCCACGGGAGCGTGCGGGTTGAGCACGCCGGGAGAGGTCCAACCTTATCCGTGGCGGTCCGATGCGTGAACTCACATTTGCGCATGTCGATATGCGACAAATGGCCCATGGCTGCAACGGTCTTCTGCGGCCCCCCCGTTGGCCAGACTGATCGCCGTGACGTGCAGCATCATGGCGGCTTCAGGATGCGGGCCTTGTCCGCACCATCACGGCAGATGTCGATACCTCGAAGGCGGGCTATCGCGTCAAGGCGATCGTGGGCATCACCGTCCCTCAGCCCGGCCAGAAGGCATTGCTCGACAAGCTGAAGAAGGCACCCGAAGTGCTGGAGTGCCATCACGTCGCCGGAGCGGACTCCTACGTGATGACCGTGGTTTCTTGAAGCCTCGCCGATCTCGAGCGCTTTGTCGGCACCATCAACGTGTATGGTGAAACCCGCACATCGATTGTGTTTTCGACCCCCATCGAGCGGCGCGAGCTTGTCCGGCCGGGAGCCACCCGACGTCGCTGAGGCCGTTGCATGGTGTTGAAGCAAGGAGATCGTCAGATGCCGAAGTCGCACGAAGCACAGGTCGTCAGCCAAGCTGTCGATGCCCCCGCCGACACCGTCTACCGCTTCGCCCGGCAGATGGAGAACCTGCCGCTGTGGGCGTCCGGCCTGGCCCAGGGCATTGCCCGGCACCGGGGCGAATGGCTCGCCGAGTCGCCCATGGGCCAGGTCAAGGTGTCCATGGCCCCGGACAACCCCTTCGGCGTGCTCGACCACAAGGTCGTGCTCCCGGACGGCACCAGCGTCCACAATGCGTTGCGCGTGTCGCCGTGCGGCGAAGGAAGTCTTCTGACCTTCGTCGTGCTTCGGCTGCCGGGCGTCAGCCAGCAGGACTTCGATGCCGATGTGGCGCATGTCCGGCGGGACCTGATGGCATTGAAGCGGTTGCTGGAGCGGCCCGCATCCTGACCGCGCGCCGTGCGTCGCCGACGGAGCGCCGCCACTGAGCCTGGCCTGACATGCTGCGGGATTCCACCAAGGCAGCACGCCGCCCGGCGCGGCGCATACTTGCGTCAGACCCGCGCCGACCCCACCAGGCCGCGGGCGGCAGCCAGGAGACACGCCTTGCAGCGAACCAACATTGCCAACCCGGCCTATTTCCACAAGGTCGTCGATTGCCAGTACGCCTGTCCGGCGCACACCCCCGTCCCTGAATACATCCGCCTGATCGCGCAGCGCCGCTACAGCGACGCCTACATGGTCAACTGGGTCTCCAACGTCTTTCCCGGCATCCTGGGGCGCACCTGCGACCGGCCTTGCGAGCCGGCCTGCCGGCGCGGGCGGGTCGAGGAAAGCAACGCCAAGGATCCCGAGCCGGTGGCGATCTGCCGGCTCAAGCGCGTCGCGGCCGACATGAAGGACGACGTGCGGTCGCGCATGCCGAAGCTCGAGCCGAAGAACGGCAAGCGCGTCGCCTGCGTGGGCGCGGGGCCCGCCTCGCTCACCGTCGCACGCGACCTGGCGCCGCTGGGCTACGAGGTCACGGTGTTCGACTCCGAGGCCAAGGCCGGCGGCTTCATCCGCACGCAGATCCCGCGCTTTCGGCTGCCCGAATCGGTGATCGACGAGGAAACGGGCTATATCCTCGACCTCGGCGTGGATTTCCGCAGCGGCGAGCGCGTCGACTCGATGAAGGCCCTGATGGCGCAGGGGTGGGACGCGATCTTCGTCGGCTGCGGCGCGCCGCGCGGGCGCGACCTGGTGATTCCCGGCCGGCACGAAGCGGCGGCCAGCATCCACATCGGCATCGACTGGCTCAACTCCGTTTCGTTCGGCCACGTCACCGCCATTGGCCAGCGCGTGATCGTGCTCGGCGGCGGCAACACGGCGATGGACTGCTGCCGGTCGGCCCGCCGCCTGGGCGGCATCGACGTGAAGGTCATCGTGCGCAGTGGCTTCGAGGAAATGAAGGCCTCGCCCTGGGAAAAGGAAGACGCCCAGCACGAAGGCATTCCGATCATCAACTTCCATGTGCCCAAGGCCTTCGTACACGAGGGCGGCAAGCTGCTGGGCATGCGTTTCGAGATCGTCCGGGCCGAGTACGACGGCGAGGGCAACCGCTCGCTGGTGCCCACCGGCGAGCCGGAGGCCTTCTTCGAATGCGACGAGGTGCTGGTGGCCGTGGGGCAGGAAAACGCCTTCCCCTGGATCGAGCGCGACTGCGGCATCGCCTTCGACAAATGGGGTCTGCCGACGCTGGACGCGGACACCTTCCAGTCGACGGTGCCGCGGATCTTCTTTGGCGGCGATGCGGCCTTCGGACCCAAGAACATCATCACGGCCGTGGCGCATGGGCACGAGGCTGCCGTGTCGATCGACAAGCTCCTGCATGCCGAGCCGATCCATGTCCGACCGGCGCCCATGACCAACCTGGTGTCGCAGAAGATGGGCATCCACGAATGGAGCTACGACAACGACACCTCCAACGACCTGCGCTACAAGGTGCCCTGGGCCAAGGCCGAGGCGGCGCTGGCCAGCATCCGCGTGGAGGTGGAACTGGGCTTCGACGCCGCCACCGCCTTCAAGGAGGCCGAGCGCTGCCTGAACTGCGATGTGCAGACAGTGTTCACCGAGACCGCGTGCATCGAATGCGATGCCTGCGTGGACATCTGCCCGATGGACTGCATCAGCTTCACCGTCAACGGCGAGGAGGCGGAACTGCGGCCCCGGCTGAAGGCACCGGCGCTGAACCTGGCGCAGGACCTGTACGTGTCCGGCGGGCTCAAGACGGGCAGGGTGATGGTCAAGGACGAGGACGTCTGCCTGCACTGCGGCCTGTGCGCCGAGCGCTGCCCCACGGGGGCCTGGGACATGCAGAAGTTCCTGCTCGAGATGACACCGGCGGGGCCGGCGTGCCGCGATGTGCATCCGGTGCCGGCCAGGGGGGTGCCGGCATGAGCGCCGTACGGCCGCCCGAAGGCGCGGAAGCACACGAAATGGCGAGCGTGGGGGGAGTGATTCCCCAGATTGCGGCCGTCAACGATTTCGTCATCAAGTTCGCCAACGTCAACGGCTCGGGCTCGGCCTCGGCCAACGAGCTGTTCGCCAAGGCCATCCTGCGCATGGGCGTGCCGGTGAGTCCGCGCAACATCTTTCCCAGCAACATCCAGGGGCTGCCGACCTGGTACGAGGTGCGCGTGACCGAGAAAGGCCACCTGGGGCGGCGCGGTGGCACCGACATGATGGTGGCGATGAACCCGCAGACCTGGGACGCCGACGTGGCCGAGCTCGAGCCCGGCGGCTACCTGTTCTACGACAGCACGCGGCCGCTGCCGCCGTCGAAGTTCCGCAGCGACATCCGGGTGATCGGCATGCCGCTGACCGAGATCTGCAACGCGGTCTACCACGACCCGCGCCAGCGCCAGCTGTTCAAGAACATCGTTTACGTGGGCGCCCTGGCCATCCTGCTGGGCATCGAGCCCGAAGTGGTCGAGAAGCTGTTCGGCGAGCAGTACAAGGGCAAGGAGAAGCTGCTGGCCTCGAATGTGCAGGCCCTACACCTGGGATGCGACTTCGCCCGCGAGAACCTGCGCGAGCCCGTCGGGCTGCAGGTCCGCCGCGCCGACCGGGTGGGCGACCGGATCTTCGTCGACGGCAACAGCGCCGCGGCGCTGGGCTGCGTGTATGGCGGCGCCACGGTCGCGGCCTGGTATCCGATCACGCCGTCGTCCTCGGTGGCGGAGGCCTTCCAGAAGTACTGCGCGAAATTCCGGGTGGATCCGGTCACCGGCCAGAACCGCTTCGCCATCGTGCAGGCGGAAGACGAACTCGCCTCGATCGGCATGGTGGTCGGTGCCGGCTGGAACGGTGCGCGGGCCTTCACGCCGACCTCGGGGCCCGGGATTTCGCTGATGACCGAGTTCATCGGGCTGGCCTACTTCGCCGAGATCCCGGTCACGCTCATCAACGTGCAGCGCGGCGGCCCTTCCACCGGCATGCCCACGCGGACCCAGCAGGCCGACATCCTCTCGTGCGCCTACGCCTCGCATGGCGACACCAAGCACGTGCTGCTGTTTCCCGAGGACCCGCACGAGTGCTTCGAACACGCGGCGGCGGCACTCGACCTGGCCGACCGGCTGCAGACGCCGGTGTTCCTGATGACCGATCTCGACATCGGCATGAACCAGCGCCTGAGCGCGCCCTTTGCCTGGGACGACAGCCGCGCCTACGACCGCGGCAAGGTCATGACCGCCGAGGAACTGGAGGCGGGCCGGGACTTCGGACGCTACAAGGACGTGGAYGGCGACGGCATCCCCTGGCGCACGCTGCCCGGCACGCACCCGACCAGGGGCAGCYTCTTCACCCGCGGCACGACGCGCGACGCCTACGCCCGGTACTCGGAGCGCGGGCCCGACTACATCTACAACATGGAGCGGCTGCTGAAGAAGTTCGCGACCGCGGCCACTCTGGTGCCGCAGCCGGTGCTGCGGCCGGCCGCCGAGAAAACCGATCTCGGCGTGATCCATTTCGGCTCGACCAGCCCGGCCATGCAGGAAGCACTGGAAGCGCTCGACGAGCGCGGCATCCACCTGGATGCGCTGCGGCTGCGCGCCTTTCCCTTCCCGGACAGCGTGGTGCAGTTCCTGGCGCAGCACCCGCGGGTGTTCGTGGTCGAGCAGAACCGCGACGCCCAGATGCGCAGCCTGCTGGTCAACGAGCTGGGCATCGATCCGGCCCGGCTGATCCCGGTGCTGCATTTCGACGGCACACCCATCACGGCGCGTTTCATCGTCCAGGCGATCGGCGCGCATCTGCAGGCGCCTGCCCGCGCGCCCGGYGCCACCGATACGAAGGAGCCTGCATGACCTACCTTGCCAAGCCCCGGCTGCGGCATCCGACGCTGGCCATCAACAAGGTCGGCTACACGCGGCGCGACTACGAGGGCAAGATCTCCACGCTGTGCGCGGGCTGCGGCCACGACTCGATCTCCGCCGCCATCATCGAGGCCTGCTGGGAGCTGGACATCGAGCCGCACCGGGTGGCCAAGCTCTCGGGCATCGGCTGCAGCTCCAAGACGCCCGATTACTTCCTGGGCGCCTCGCACGGCTTCAACACGGTGCACGGCCGCATGCCCAGCGTGCTGACCGGCGCCAACCTGGCCAACCGCGACCTGCTGTACCTGGGCGTCTCGGGCGACGGCGATTCGGCCTCGATCGGCCTGGGCCAGTTCGCCCACGCCATGCGGCGCGGCGTGCGGATGGCCTACATCGTGGAGAACAACGGCGTCTACGGCCTGACCAAGGGCCAGTTCTCGGCCACGGCCGACCAGGGCTCCAAGAGCAAGAAGGGCGTGGTCAACACCGACAGCCCGGTCGACCTGGTCGCCATGGCGCTGCAGCTGGGCGCCAGCTACGTGGGGCGCGGCTTCTCGGGCAACAAGGCGCAGCTGGTCCCGCTGATCAAGGGGGCGATCAGCCATGGCGGCGCGGCCTTCATCGACGTGCTCAGTCCCTGCGTGGCCTTCAACAACCACCCCGGCAGCACCAAGAGCTACGACTACGTGCGCGAGCACAACGAGGCGGTGAGCCGCATCGACTTCATCAGCGCCCGCGACGAAATCGTGGTCGACATGGCGCCGGGCGAAGTGCTGGACGTGCGCCAGCACGACGGCACCCTGCTGCGGCTGCGCAGCCTGCATGCCGACTACAACCCGGGCGACCGCTTCGCCGCCATGGCCCACATGCAGCGGCACCAGGAAATGGGCGAGGTGGTGACGGGCCTGCTCTACGTCGACCCGCTGGCCACCGACCTGCACACGGCGCTCAACACCTGCGACCGGCCCCTCAACACGCTCGAGGCCGCGCAGCTCTGCCCCGGCGCCCGGGCGCTGGAACGGCTCAACGACTCCTTGCGCTGAACGAGGGCCCGGGGCACCATTGCGCTTCTTTCGGAGGGCGGACCATGGCCGAACGCACTGTTTTTCAGTCCATCTCGCGCAAGCATGTGACCTGCCTGGGTCCGCAAGCCAGTGCGCGCGATGCCGCCTGCGTCATGACACGCGCCGGTTGCGGCAGCGTGCTCATCATGGAACCGCCGGACACCCTGCTGGGCATCCTGACCGAGCGCGACCTGATGACGCGCGTGCTGGCCCGGGGGCTCGACCCCGATCACACCACGGCGCGCGAGGTGATGACGCCCAATCCGATCTGCGTGCCGCCCGAAACCCCGGTGTCCGACGCCGTCGTGCTGATGCTCGAGCGCGGCTTCCGCCATCTCCCGTTGGTGGCGGGGACGAAGATCCTGGGGGTTTTCTCGGTGCGCGATGCGCTGCCGCGGGAGATCGGCACGGCGCTGAGCCAGGCCGAATTCAACGAGCAGGTGAACGATGCCCTGGGTTAGGGCGTCGCCACTCGGCCCACGCGGCATCGATCCCGGATAGCCACTTCGCCATCCCGCCAATCGACCAGTTCTTGTAGCAAGCATCACATTGCGTGATACTTGCTTCATGATTGACTGGCTTGTCTTGACCGCCTCGCTGCCGACCTCTCCGAGCGGCTTGCGCGTCCGCATCTGGCGTTCGCTCAAGGCCACCGGCTGCGGAACCCTTCGGGACGGCGTCTACATCCTGCCCTCGAATGCCGCGTCCGCCGAAGACCTGTGGGCGATCGCGAAGGCCATCCAGGAAGGTGGCGCCGAGGCTCACATGCTGACGCTCCAGGCCCGCGACGCGGGACAGGAGAGCACCTTCCTCGCGCTGTTCGACCGGACTGAGCAGTACGCCGACTTTGCGCAGTCACTCAAGGAGACTCGGGAGTCGCTCAAGGCTGCGACGGAAGCCGACCTGCGCAAGGTGGCACGCAGCCTGGACCAGCAGTTCCAGACCCTTCGCGCCATGGACTTCTTTCCGGGCAAGGCAGCCGCCGCGGCAGCAGCGGGCCTCGAAACCTTGCGAGCGGAGATCGAACGCAAGCTTTCGCCGGGTGAGCCGACGGCCGCATCGGGAGCGATCGAACGACGCTCGCCGCAGGCCTACCAGGGCAAGACATGGGCCACGCGCAAGCGCCCCTGGGTGGACCGGCTCGCAACGGGCTGGTTGATCCAGCGCTTCGTCGATGCCTCCGCGCGCTTCGTCTGGCTGGCAGACCCGTGCAAGTGCCCCAAGGGGGTTCTTGGGTTCGACTTCGACGGCGCCACGTTCACTCACGTGGGAGACAAGGTCAGCTTCGAGGTCGTGGCGCATGCGTTCGGCCTGGAAGAGGACCCGGGCATCCGGCGGCTCGGCCAACTCGTGCACTACATCGATGTCGGCGGCATCCCTGTCGACGAGGCGGCCGGCATTGAAACCATCGTGAGAGGCCTGCAGGCGCAGCACGACAAGGACGATGCGCTGCTCGCGGCGTCCCTGCCCCTGTTCGACACCCTCTACGCCGCCATGAAGGTACGCCAGTGATCACGACCACAACCACCGCGGCGCCTGAGCGCCTCAGCTTCGGCGAGGCCTTCGTCTACTGGCTCAAGCTCGGCTTCATCAGCTTCGGAGGGCCGGCCGGGCAGATCGCCATCATGCATGAGGACCTTGTCGAGCGACGTCGCTGGATCTCCGAGGGCCGGTTCCTGCATGCGCTGAACTACTGCATGCTGCTGCCCGGGCCCGAGGCGCAGCAACTCGCGACGTACATCGGATGGCTGATGCACCGCACCTGGGGCGGCATCGTCGCGGGCGTCCTGTTCGTGCTGCCGTCGCTGTTCATCCTGATCGGCCTGTCGTGGGTCTACATGGCGTACGGCAATGTGCCCGTCATCGCCGGCCTTTTCCATGGCATCAAGCCCGCCGTCACCGCGCTGGTGGTGCATGCGGCCTATCGGGTGGGTTCCCGGGCCCTGAAGAACGGGTGGCTGTGGGGCATCGCGGTGGCGGCCTTCCTGGCCATCTTCGCGCTGCAATTGCCTTTTCCTCTCATCGTGCTGGCCGCCGGCGTCATCGGTTACTTCGGTGGACGCTGGGCACCGGCCAAGTTCACCGCCGGAGGCGGCCATGGCACGGCCGCCAAGTCGTTCGGCCCGGCGCTCATCGACGACCTCACGCCGACGCCAGCGCATGCGTTGTTCAGCTGGCGGCGCTTCGGCCGCGTGCTGGCCGTGTGCCTGGCGCTCTGGCTCGCCGGCATCGGGACCCTGACGGCGCTCTATGGATGGGACGCGGTCCTGACGCAGATGGGCTGGTTCTTCACCAAGGCGGCCCTGATGACGTTCGGCGGGGCCTATGCCGTGCTGCCCTATGTGTTCCAGGGGGCGGTCGAGCACCACCAGTGGCTCACGGCGCCGCAGATGATCGATGGCTTGGCGCTCGGCGAAACGACACCGGGCCCGCTCATCATGGTGGTGTCCTTCGTCGGATTCGTCGGCGGCTGGACCCAGGCCATCTTCGGCCCGGACGCGCTCTTCCTGGCGGGTGCGGTGGCTGCCACGGTGGTGACCTTCTTCACCTTCCTGCCTTCGTTCCTCTTCATCCTGCTGGGCGCACCCTTCATCGAATCGACCCACGGCAATCTCAAGTTCACGGCGCCGCTGACCGGCATCACGGCCGCGGTGGTGGGCGTGATCGTGAACCTGGCCGTCTTCTTCGCGTACCACGTGCTCTGGCCGGAGGGACTCGCCGGTCGATTCGAATGGACATCCGCGCTCATCGGCGTGGCGGCGGCCGTGGCMCTGTTCCGATTCAAGGTCGGCGTCATTCCCGTGGTCCTGGGCTCCGGGCTGGCGGGACTGGCGCTGACGTTTCTGCGGCCCCTGCTTGCATGAGAGGTTCCCCATGGAAAACCGAATCCAGGACTTGCCCTTCGAGGCTGCGGCACTGCACGGTCTGTCCGAGAGGTCGATTCGCAGTCATCACCAGAACAACTACGGCGGCGCGGTCAAGCGCCTGAACGCCATCCGCTCGAAGCTGGCCGCGCGGTCGCCCGCGACCCTGCCGGGCTTCGAGCTCAACGGCTTGAAGCGCGAAGAGCTCGTCGCGAACAATTCCATGCTCTTGCACGAGCTGTACTTCGGCAGCCTGGGTGGAGACGGGCAGACGATGACGCCGGCCATGGAACTGGCGCTGCAAGCCAGCTTCGGGAGCCTCGCTCGCTGGCGGGAGGAGTTCGTCGCCATGGGCACGGCGCTGGGCGGCGGGTCTGGCTGGGTGCTGCTCGTGTTCCAGCCGCGGGACGGGACGCTCGTGAACCAATGGGCCGCCGACCATACGCACGCCCTGGCGGGCGGCGTGCCCATCCTCGCGCTGGACATGTACGAGCACGCGTACCACATGGATTTCGGTGCGGCCGCGGGCAACTACGTTCATGCGTTCATGGAGAACATCGAGTGGGCCAGCGTGTACGGGCGCTACCAGCTCGCCGTGCACGGCGCCACCGAACCGTTCGGGGCCACGCAGGACGAGGTCGCTGGCGCCCTGGTCGTCGATGTGCGTCGCTCCGGGGTCTTCAAGGATGCGGAGACTCGGCTGCCAGGTGCCGCCTGGCGGGACCCTGCCACCGTGGACCGTTGGGCCAGCGACTTGCCAGCCGACCGCGACCTGGTCGTCTACTGTGTCTACGGACACGAGGTCGGACGTGCCACTGCATTGCGCCTTCGGGCGGCCGGTCTGCGGGCCCGCTTTCTGCGCGGCGGCATCGATGGCTGGCAGGCCGCCGCCAAGCCCCTGGAACCCAAAGGAGGTCCATCATGAAATGGGTGACCCGTGAGCGGCCGAAGATCGACCGCATCGCATGTCCATGGCTCATCGCGCGCTTCATCGACGATGCGCCGGAGTTCCTGTACGTTCCCGCCGATCAGGTTCTCGATACTGCGGCAAGGACCGGCGCGGTGCCGTACGACATCCCCGGCGTCGAGATGACGCACGTCGCAGAGCTGTGCAGCTTCGATGCCTTCCTGTCGAAGCACGAGCTTGGCGACCCGGCCCTGCGGCAGCTGGCCGTCATCATCCGAGGCGCAGACACTTCCCGTCTGGACCTCACGCCTCAGTCTGCCGGGCTGTACGCGCTGTCGCTGGGGTTGTCCCAGGTGTTCGCCGACGACCACGAGATGCTCGCGCACGGCATGGTGATGTATGACGCGCTCTATGCCTGGTGCAAGAGCTGCCAGGCAGAGACGCACAGCTGGCCGCCGAAGATGTGACGGCAGGCGGTGCTCCCGCTTCCTGGCACGCGCGCCATTCAATGGGTTGCCGACAGCGCCTGCGAAAGCTGGCGCAGCAGCGATGCGCCGTCGCCCTGCCATGCGCTGCCGTGCATGCAGGCGAGCGTGCGGGGAGCCTGTTGCGCGAGCCGGTCCAGCAATGCAGCCGTCTGCGGTGCATGCGCGTAGTAGTCCATCTGGTGCCGGAACGCTTCGCTGGGGGCCAGGATGTCGGTGTCGGTCAGCGCCTTCTCGCTGTTGCCGGGTTGCGTGAAGAGGTCGCCGCAGAAGAACGTGCGCGTGTGCGTGTCCATCATCAGCCCGCATTCCCAGCCGTGCGGCAGATGGGGCGTGTCGAACCAGYGCATCGTGTGGCTGCCGAGCGCGAGTTCCTCGCCATCGGCCAGAGCGCGCGGCGGGCGGTCGGCCAGGTCGGCCATCGAGACCATGGCCGCGATCCCGCCGCACAGGGGCACGGCCTGCGGCGCTGCAGCCAGGAACAGGTTCAACGCACCGCACTCGTCGGCCTCGACATGAGACAGGCCGATGTAGCGCAGGCGATCGACCGGCATCACGCGGGCGATGGCTTCGCTCACCAGCGGAAAGAGCTGGCGCGGCCCGGAGTGGAACAGCAGCGGCTGGTCGTCGACCACGAGGTACTGGTTGAAGCTGAACAGGTTGCCGTCGGGCAGCGGCACCGGCGTATTGATGCGGAAGATGCCCGTGGCGATTTCCTGAATGTTGGTGCCGGACTGCGGATTCGTGGAGGTCATGTGGGGCTCCTGTGGCTTGAATGACGGCAAGAGGTGTCGTCAGGGCGTCCGACATTACTCCGATCTTCGACTTGTCGATGATCCAAACGGAACTCGCCCACTGGCCTCAGGCGACCTTGCGGGCCTTCTTCGCGGGATTCAAGTCACTTCACGGACGATGGCATCTCCAGACTGACCGGCGTCGCGCAACAAACGCTCAAGCGTCTGATTCTTGTGCTGAGCTCAGGTCTTGGACGCCTCGTTGTGGAGCCAGGTCAGGAAAGCCTCCACCGGCGGACGCCTTGCATGACGCGCCGGATAGACTGCGAAATGGGCCTTGATTCGCACCGCCTTCTCGAATCCGAAGATCGCCTTGAGCCTTGCCAACCGTTCGCAGGGGGGCAAGTCGTTCATTGCATTGCCTGCAACCGCGAAGAACGATTCCATCTCGCGCATCGTTCCAACGCTCAGTCCAGGCACCCACGCCAGCACCAGCAAGAATGACGTCAACTATGTCGTCACCGAGTTCGGCGTGGCGCAACTGCGTGGCAAATCGGCCAAACAGCGGGGCCCTGGAACTCATCGCCATCGCGCATCCTTCGTTCCGCGAAGAACTCAGAGCGCAGGCACGAACGATCAATCTTCTCTGACCCCCGAAGGTCGCCACCCATCCAATTTTGACTTGCATGTTCAAACTGAACGGCCGCCGCTGTCATAGGCCGTGGGCACCAGACCCAGGCAGCCAGCGAGTTCGCGCTGGTTGGCGAAGCGCCGCCGGCCGAAGCGCTCCTTGTCAAGGACCCAGGCCGCCACGTGTGGCTCGAGCGCGGCTCGCACTCGCAACTACTTTCGCGGCTTGGCCATCGGGCGCTTGGCCGCAAACAGCTCCTCGCACAAGGCACGCAGCCACCGATTGGCCGGGTCCTGGTGATAGCGTGCGTGCCAGTGCTGCTTGACGGTGAAGGGGGGTACCGGAACCGGGCAGTTGTAGACAGTCAAGGCGCCGGCACTCGAGCTGGCAAGCGTCTCGCCGATATGCCGCGGCACGGTCGCGACCAGGTCGGTCGTTGACACGATGGCCGCAAGGCCAAGGAACCCGGGCAGTTCCAACAGGATGCGCCGCTCGATCCGGTGGCGCTCCAATACCGCCTCCAGCAACTGCACTCCGGTGCCTCCGATGATGCCGATATGCGCCTCGGCCCTGTAGTCGCGCAGACCCACACCCTTGGCGCCGATGCGTGGATGACGCGCATTGACGAGGCATACCCAGTCCTGTGGATACAGGACCTGTTGGTAGAAGCCCGACTCCAGCCACGGTACCAGGCCGATCGCGAGGTCCGCTTGGCCGGATTGCAGTGCCTGCGCGGTCTGCTCGTCGATGCGCGCGGCTTCGAGGCGAACGTCCGGCGCCAAGGCGCGCACGTGCGCCAGCAAGCGCGGCAACAGCGTGATGTGGCTCGCATCGGTCATGCAGATCCGAAAGCGCCGTGTCGCGGTCGAAGGGTCGAAAGCTCCGGCCGGCACGGCGATGCGACGCAGTGCGGCCAACGCCTCTCGTACAGGCACGATCAACTCCTCCGCGCGCGGCGTGGCCTGCATGCCGGCGGCGGTCCGCACAAAAAGCTCATCGTTCAGTTGCTTGCGCAATCGGCTCAGCCAGTTGCTCACCGTCGGCTGGCTCTGGCCCATGGCCTCGCCCGCGCGCGTCACGCTGTTCGTGCTGTAGAGCAGGTCGAAGAGACGCAGGAGCTTGATGCTAAGAAGCGCCGTGCCGACTTCGGTGTCCTCGTCCATGTCCATATGCCGTCCCCATTTCAAAACGGAATGTAGACCATTTTGGCCATGCCATAGGCAACATGAAGGCTGAAATCTATCGTTGAGTCATTCCAAACGGAGACGCACATGAAGATCTACTTTCTCGGCGCCGGCTCACTCGGTTGCGCAATTGGCGGGACCCTCGCGGCGGCGGGGTCCGACGTCACATTGATCGACTCCTTCCAGGCCCACGTCGACGCGATCAACCGCGACGGCCTGCGCATGAAGGTCGGTGACATGGAACGCGTCGTCAAGGTGCGCGCCGCGATCGACAGCAAGGGGCTGGAGGCGCCGGACCTCGTGATCGTCCTGGTCAAGTCCTTCCACACGCGGTCGGCCATCGAAGGCGCCCTGTCGATCATCGGGCCGCACACTGCGCTGATGTCGTTGCAGAACGGCATGGGCCACGAGGAAATCCTGGCCGATGTCGCGGGCCGCGAGCACGTACTGGCCGGAAAGACCTACGTCGGCGGCGTAATGCTCGGCCCCGRCCACATCATTGCCGGCACGCAGGGCAAGCGCACGGTCATTGGCGAACTCGACGGCAGCGTCACCGAGCGCGCCAAGGCCATCGCCGCCGAATTCGAACGAGCCGAGCTGCCCTGCGAGGTCAGCGACAACATCATGGGCGTGATGTGGGACAAGCTCCTCATCAACGTTTCCACGGGCGCACTGAGCGGCATCACAGGGCAGGTCTACGGCAGCCTTCATGCGGTGCCGGAGATCGAGGCGACGGCCATTGCCGCGGTCGCAGAGGCGATGGCCGTTGCGCAGGCCAGCGGCGTCAAGCTGTCGATCAAGGCGCCACGCGACGCGTGGGTCATGGCGGCAGAAGGGCTGCCCTACGAGTTCAAGACCTCGATGCTGCAGAGCCTCGAAAAGGGCTCGATCACCGAGATCGACTTCATCAATGGCTCGGTCGTGCGCGCGGGCCAGAAGTACAACGTGCCGACGCCGGTCAACCAGACATTGGTGGCCGCGATCAAGGGCATCGAACGCCGGATGGAGGCGAAATGAGCCGCGCCGCGCCGGGCCGCCCCAAGCAAGCGAGCACCCCCTCGGGG
>NZ_JBFUCI010000024.1:0-30122 GCF_056405335.1 Variovorax sp. P1_H12_2 | reverse complement strand
TCTGGCGCGCGCCGAGGGCGCCGGCCTGTCGGCGCCGATGGTCGATCGCCTCAAGCTCACGCCGAAGGTCATCGACACCGTGGCCCAGGGCTGCGAACAGCTGGCCGCGATGGCCGACGTGATCGGCGAGGTCATCGGCATGAAGCAGCAGCCCAGCGGTATCCGGGTCGGCCAGATGCGGGTGCCGATCGGGGTCTTCGGCATGATCTACGAGAGCCGGCCCAACGTCACCATCGAGGCCGCGAGCCTGGCGATCAAGAGCGGCAACGCGGCGATCCTGCGCGGCGGCTCGGAAGCGATCGAGTCGAACAAGGCGCTGGCCCGGCTGGTGGCCGAATCGCTCGAGGAGGCCGGCCTGCCGGTCGACGCGGTGCAGCTGGTCGCCACCACCGACCGCGAGGCCGTGGGCCAGCTGATCGCGATGCCGCAGTTCGTCGACGTCATCATTCCGCGTGGCGGCAAGGGCCTGATCGAGCGCATCAGCCGCGACGCCAGGGTGCCGGTCATCAAGCACCTGGACGGCAACTGCCACGTCTACGTCGACCACACGGCCGAACTCGACATGGCGCTGAAGATCGTCGACAACGCCAAGACCCAGAAGTACAGCCCCTGCAACGCCGCTGAAGGCCTGCTGGTGGCGTCCTCGATCGCCGAGACCTTCCTGCCGGAGATCGGTGCGATCTTCGCGGCCAAGGGCGTGGAGATGCGCTGCGACCGGGCGGCCGCCCACATCCTGCGTGCCGAGAGCGCGCACCTGCCGGCCGACAAGGTGATCGATGCGATCGAATCCGACTGGTCGGAGGAATACCTGGCCGCGGTCATCAGCATCAAGGTGGTCGAGGGCGTGGACGAGGCCATCGCGCACATCAACCGCTACTCGAGCCACCACACGGATGCGATCGTCACGCGCGACCACATGAACGCCCAGCGCTTCCTGCGCGAGGTGGATTCGGCCAGCGTGATGGTCAACGCCAGCACCCGTTTCGCCGACGGCTTCGAGTTCGGCCTGGGCGCCGAAATCGGCATCAGCACCGACAAGTTCCATGCACGTGGGCCGGTGGGGATCGAGGGCCTGACCTCGTTGAAGTACGTGGTCCTGGGCCAAGGCGAAGTCAGGACTTGAGCCCCGGCGACCGGCCGGCGTAGCCTGGCCCGTTGGTGAACACCGCGGAACGGCCAGGCCGCTGGTGTTGCCCCCGGCAGGGGGTGGGCGCCCGGACACGAAGTGCCGGGCAACCTGGGGGCGAGCCACACCTTTAGATTGTGATCAGGGCGTTCGCCCCCAAATCTACAATTCCGCCTAGCTAGCTTCAGATACAAATCCAACAAGGCCGCCCGCATGGTCCCCCATCTCGTCACCGCCCTGACCGGCCCCATCAACGAACTCGAGCAGCGGGTGCTCGATTCCACGCCCGCCATCGAGCGCTGGTTCCGGCTCGAATGGATGGAGCACACGCCGCCGTTCTACAGCTCGGTCGACATCCGCAACGCCGGCTTCAAGCTGGCGCCGGTCGACACCAACCTCTATCCCGGGGGCTGGAACAACCTGACGCAGGAGATGCTGCCGCTGGCGGTGCAGGCGGCCCAGGCCGCGATCGAGAAGATCTGCCCCGAGGCGCGCAACCTGCTCGTGATCCCCGAGAACCACTCGCGCAACACCTTCTACCTGGCCAACGTGGCGCAGCTGGTGCGGATCTTCCACATGGCCGGGCTCAACGTGCGCGTGGGCTCGATCGACCCGGCGATCAAGTCGACGAAGAAGATCGAGCTGCCCAACGGCGACACGGTGTGCCTGGAGCCGGTGGTGCGCAGCAAGCGCCGGTTGGGTCTGAAGCATTTCGACCCCTGCACGATCCTGCTCAATACCGACCTGTCGGCCGGCACGCCGGGCATCCTCGAGGATCTGCACGAGCAGTACCTGCTGCCGCCGCTGCATGCGGGCTGGTCGGTGCGCCGCAAGAGCAACCATTTCCACAGCTACGAAGAAGTGTCGAAGCGCTTCGGCAAGCTGCTGGGCATCGACCCCTGGCTGATCAACCCGATGTACGCCAGGGCCGCCGACGTCAGCTTCGCCACCGGCCAGGGCATCGACGTGCTGACCAGCCACGTCGACGCGCTGCTGACCAAGGTCCGCCGCAAGTACAAGGAATACGGCATCAACGAGAAGCCCTTCGTGGTCGTCAAGACCGACAACGGCACCGCCGGCCTGGGCGTCATGACGGTGCGCGACGCCAAGGAGATCGAAGCCCTGGTGCGCCGTCCGCGCGCCAGCAAGGCCGGCGCCGCCAAGGAGGGCCAGGAGCTCGGCGACCTGATCGTCCAGGAAGGCGTGCTGACCAACGAGCGGGTGCACAACGGCGTCGCCGAGCCGGTGGTCTACATGATGGACCGCTACGTGGTCGGCGGCTTCTATCGGGTGCATGCCGAGCGCAAGCCGGACGAGAACCTCAACCTGCCGGGCGCCAGCTTCGTGCCGCTGGCATTTTCGGAGAGTGCGCACTTACCTCAGCCCGGTGCCAAGCCCGGCGCCAGCGCGCCCAACCGCTTCTACATGTATGGCGTGATTGGCCGGCTCGCGATGGTGGCGGCCAGCTACGAGCTCGAGGCCACCGACCCGGATGCCGAAGTTTATGAATGATTCCGGTTTATAGCTTGCAGGCGATCGCTACAACGGCAAAATAGCGGCCCCATAACAATGCAAACGACAGGGTGGAAGGCGACGAAGCGGCCGAAGCGGGCCTCCGAGGCGCCGCGCGGTGTGCTGCACGCCCGCGACCCTTTGCACCGACCCCGTGTCCGCCCCTAAATCCTCCTCCGCTGCGCTGATCCTCGCGGCCATCGGTGTCGTCTACGGCGACATCGGCACCAGCGTCCTGTACGCGGTCAAGGAGGTGTTCGGCCACGGTCACGTCCCGTTCACGGTCGAGAACGTCTACGGCATCCTGTCGATGTTCTTCTGGACGCTGACGGTGATCGTCTCGCTGAAGTACGTGGTGCTGGTGCTGCGGGCCGACAACGAGGGCGAGGGCGGGCTGGTGGCGATGCTCGCGCTGGCCTCGCAGGCGGTGGTCGACAAGCCGCGGCTGCGGCGGGTGCTGCTGGTGGTGGGTATCTTCGGCACCTCGCTCTTCTATGGCGACGGCGTCATCACGCCGGCGATCTCGGTGCTGTCGGCGGTCGAGGGCCTGGAGGTGGTGTCGCCGCAGTTCCGCCACTACGTGATCCCGATCACGCTGGTCGTGCTGTTCTGCCTGTTCGTGGTCCAGAAGCGGGGCACCGCCGGCATCGGCCGCTTCTTCGGCCCGGTGACGCTGGCCTGGTTCCTGGCGATCTCGCTGCTCGGCGTGTCGCAGATCGTCACCCACCCCGAGATCCTCAAGGCGATGAGCCCGCATTACGCGCTGCGCTTCATGTGGAACAACCCGGGCACCAGCTTCATCATCCTGGGCGCCACCGTGCTGTGCGTGACCGGCGCCGAGGCGCTCTACGCCGACCTCGGCCACTTCGGCAAGAGCCCGATCCGCATCGCCTGGTTCTCGGTCGTCATGCCGGCGCTCACGCTCAACTACTTCGGCCAGGGCGCCCTGCTGCTGGAGAACCCGCTGGCGGTCAAGAACCCCTTCTTCATGATGGCGCCCGAGTGGGCGCTGCTGCCGCTGGTGTTCCTCGCGACGGCCGCCACAGTGATCGCCTCGCAGGCCCTGATCACCGGCGCCTTCAGCGTCACGCGCCAGGTGATCCAGCTCGGCTACCTGCCGCGCATGAACATCGAGCACACCAGTGTCCGCACGGCGGGCCAGATCTACATCCCGTTCGTCAACTGGGGCTTGTTCGTCGCGATCGTGCTGGCGGTCGTGATGTTCCGCTCGTCGAGCAATCTGGCGGCGGCCTATGGCATTGCCGTGACCACCGACATGCTGATCACCACGGTGCTGACCTTCTTCGTGATCCGCTACGCCTGGAAGTACCCGCTGTTCCTGTGCATCGCGGCCACCGGCGCCTTCTTCCTGGTCGACTTCCTGTTCTTCGCCTCGAACCTGCTCAAGCTGTTCGACGGCGGCTGGTTCCCGCTCCTGATCGGCGGCTCGATCTTCATGCTGATGCTGACCTGGAAGGAAGGGCGCAGGTTGATGGGCGAGACCCAGCTGGCGGAGGCGATCGACCTGCGCGGCTTCCTCGACTCGGTCTTCGTGAGCCCGCCGGCGCGGGTCGACGGCACCGCGGTCTTCATGACCGCCGAGCCCGGCGTGGTTCCCAATGCGCTGTTGCACAACCTCAAGCACAACAAGGTGCTGCACGACCAGAATCTGTTCGTGACGGTGCGCAACCACGAGGTGCCGTGGATCCCGATGGACAAGCGCATCGAGATGGAGGCCCTGGGCCACCACTGCTGGCAGGTGGTGGTGCACTACGGCTTCAAGAACGAGATCGACTTGCCGCGCGCGCTCGAGAACGCGCGCCTGCGCGGCTGTCAGATCGAGCCGATGGCGACCAGCTACTTCCTGTCGCGCGACGTCGTGATCCCGACGCTGGGCAGCGGCATGGCGCCCTGGCGCGAAAAGCTGTTCGCGCAGATGCACCACAACGCGAGCGGGGCGGCGGACTTCCTCGGATTGCCCAACAACGCCGTCGTCGAGCTCGGCTCCAAAATCGAGATCTAGCTCGCCCCCAGGTTGGCTCACTTCGTGTAGCCGCCCACCCCCTACCGGGGGTTCCTGGAAGGGTGCGGCAACACCCCGGCACAATCTACCGATGCGATTTTTCAAGGATCTCAGCCTCTCGGCCTTCACCGCGGGCTTCGTGGCGGTGCTCGTGGGCTTCACGAGCTCGGTGGCGATCGTGTTCCAGGCCGCGCAGGCCTTCGGCGCCACCCCCGAGATGATCTCCTCCTGGATGTGGGCGCTGGGCCTCGGCATGGGCCTGGCCTCGGCGCTGCCCTCGCTGTGGTGGCGCAAGCCCGTGATGATCGCCTGGAGCACGCCCGGCGCCGCGGTGCTGGCGGTCGCGGGTGCCGGCTACAGCATGAACGAGGCGGTCGGCGCCTTCATCGTCTGCGCCCTGCTGATGACCCTGGCCGGCGCCACCGGCTGGTTCGAGCGCGTGATGAACAGGATCCCGATGGCGCTGGCCTCGGCGCTGCTGGCCGGCGTGCTGGCGCGCTTCGGGCTGCAGGCTTTCATTGCCGCCCAGACGGCGCTGCCGCTGGTGCTGCTGATGCTCGGCACCTATCTTGCGGCCAAGCGCGCGCTGCCGCGCTACGCGGTGCCGCTCACGCTGGGCGTCGGCATCGCCTTCGCCGCTGCGCGCGGCGAACTGGCCTGGAGCGCGGTGCATTTCAGCCTCGCCCTGCCGGTATTCACGATCCCGGTCTTCAGCTGGCAGGCGGTGGTCAGCCTGGCGCTGCCCCTCTTCGTCGTCACCATGGCCTCGCAGAACCTGCCGGGCGTCGCCGCGATCCGCGCCGCGGGCTACCAGTTGCCGGTGTCGAAGCTGATCACGATCAGCGGCCTTTTCACGCTGGTGCTGGCGCCTTTCGGGGCCTTCGCGCTGAATCTCAGCGCCATCACGGCCGCCATCTGCATGGGCCGCGAGGCGCACGAGGACTCGGCGCGGCGCTACACCGCCGCGGTCAGCTGCGGCGCGATCTACGTCGTCATCGGCCTGTTCGGCGCCGCCGTGACGGGCTTGCTGACCGCCTTTCCKAAGGAACTGGTCGCGACCATCGCCGGCCTGGCGCTGCTGGGCACCATCGGCGGCGGGCTGGCGGCTGCGGTGCGCGACGAATCGCATCGCGAGGCGGCGCTGATCACCTTCCTGGTCACGCTCTCGGGCGTCACGCTCGCGGGCATCGGCTCGGCCTTCTGGGGCGTGGTGGCCGGCGCCGTGGCGCTCGGCATCCAGCAGCTCGGCCGCAAACCCCACGCCGGCAAGGACATCGCGCCTGCCGGCAAGATCAGGCTCGACGAGCGATCGGCGGCCGAGCGGCCCGTCGCGACACCCTCCTCCACGGCTTCGGCTCCGGCCGCCGGAAAGACCTCCTGACATGCACATCCTCTTCGTTGCCGACCCGCTGGATCAGTTCAAGATCTACAAGGACACCACCTTCTCGATGATGCGCGAGGCCCAGCGGCGCGGCCACACGCTCTCGGTCTGCGAGCCGCGCCACCTGGGCTGGCAGCGCGGCCAGCCGGTGACCGCGAAGGCGCGTGCGATCGTGCTGACCGGCGACCCCGACGACTGGTTTCGTGAAGAACCGGTGCAGGAGCGGCCGCTCAAGGGCTACGACGTGGTGCTGATGCGCAAGGACCCGCCCTTCGATGCCGAGTACATCTACGCCACGCACCTGCTGGAGCAGGCCGAGCGCGAGGGCGCGCGGGTGGTCAACAAGCCGCGCTCGCTGCGCGACCACCCGGAGAAGCTCGCGATCATGGAGTTCGCGGAGTTCACCACGCCGACGCTGGTGACCCGCGATGCGGCCTCGGTGCGCGCCTTCCACGCCGAGCACCAGGACATCATCCTGAAGCCGCTCGACGGCATGGGCGGCATGGGCATCTTCCGGGTCAAGGCCGACGCGCTGAATCTCGGCTCGATCGTCGAGACCCTCAACAAGAACGGCGCCGAGACGATCATGGTGCAGCGCTTCGTGCCGCAGATCTCGGAGGGCGACAAGCGCGTGCTCGTGATCGGCGGCCGCCCGGTGCCCTACAGCCTGGCGCGCATCCCGCAGGGCACCGAGGTGCGCGGCAACCTCGCGGCCGGCGGCAAGGGCGTGGCGCAGCCGCTGACCGACGACGACCGCCGGATCGCCGAAGCGATCGGGCCGGTGCTGAGCCAGCGGGGCCTGCTCCTGATCGGCCTCGACGTGATCGGCGGCTCGCTGACCGAGATCAACGTGACCAGCCCGACCTGCTTCCAGGAGATCACCGAGCAGACCGGCTTCGACGTGCCGGCGATGTTCATCGATGCGCTGGAGGCGGATGTGCAGGGGTGATGGTCGAGCGCAACGCAAATTGCCCGAGAACTTGGCCAACCCGAGTTGCGGGAGCTGGTGCTGGCTCGCCACGTCGTGCCATACGCTCATTCTGAGCGAGAAGCGGTGTTGCTCTCGATACGGCACGAGCGTCAGTTGAGTTACGGATTGCCCAAGCCATCGACCTGACGGATACTGATGAAGACGGGCGGCAACCGGCCGCCGGTTGCCGCCGTCGTGAATCCCTGTCAACCTTGGGTCCCAGGCGGTCGTTGTGGTCTGACCTCTGCTGATGGCGAGGCGAATCGACCGCCAACTCCCAAGGAAGGTTACACAATGAGCAAACTTCTCGCAGTCATGATCGCCGGCCTGTTCGCGGCAGGCGCCTATGCCCAGAATCCGGCCGGCACATCGTCGGAACAGCAACCGGTGACGAACAGCAAGGCGCAAAACCGCGCCCAAACCAAGGTGGATGCGCGCCCCCAAGGCAAGGTGAAGAAGCCGGTGGGCGATGAGGCCAACAGCTCCGAACTCAATCCTGAGGCCAGCGGCGGCAAGGCCGCCGCGGCAGGCCAGAACAGGGCCAACGCCAAGCCCCAGGGCATGGCGAAGAGGCCGACGGGCGACCAAGCCAACACTTCTGAACTCAATCCTGAGGCCAGCGGCGGCAAGGCCGCGAATGCAGGGCAGGCCAAGGTCGACGCGCGCGATGCCAAGGCGGCGGCCAAGAAGCAAGCCCCCACGAACTGACCGGCATTCGGTCTTTGCTCGAGCAAGCGCCCCAGTGGCGCTTGTTCGATCTCCGGGCGCGCCGTTTCCGGCCCGCCTGCAACGGGTCTGCGCCCGCGAACTTCTCTGCGGCCCGCAGTCGTGGGCGGAAGATGGTGGCACAGGCGAACTGAGCCCGGCGCGGCGCTATCCGCGCCGCTGCCCGTCCACGAACACAGCCAGTTCCTGCGGCGCGAACGCCGTCCAGGTCTCGTTGGTCGTCAGCGGCGCGGTCACCACCACCGCCACGCGATCATTCGGCGTCGTGTGCTGGGCGAAGTCGATGCTCAGGTCCTCGTCCGACAGCTCCGCGGTCAGGAAGGGATGCCGGCGTTCGACGTACCAGAGGTGGGTCGAGGCGTGGGCCCACAGCGCTTGCCCGTTCGACAGCATGAAGTTGAAGGTGCCGTGCGCCGCCAGCCGCGGCGCCAGTTCGCGCAGCGTGAGGGTCAGCTCCTCGACGCTCGGAACGTCGGCGTGCGACTTGGCAAGCTCCTGCATCAGCCAGCAGAAGGCGTGCTCGCTGTCGGTGCTGCCGACGGGATGGAAGCTGCCGTGCAGGCGCGGTCGGAAATCCTTCAGGTCGCCGTTGTGGGCGAACACCCAGTAGCGGCCCCAGAGCTCGCGCACGAAGGGGTGGCAGTTCTGCAGGTTCACCGCGCCCTGGGTGGCCTTGCGGATATGGGCGACGACGTTGCGGCTGCGGATCGGATAGCGCCGGATCAGCTCGGCCACCGGCGATTCGCAGGCCGGCTGGTGATCGACGAAATGCCTGAGGCCGCGGTCCTCGAAGAAGGCGATGCCCCAGCCGTCGGCGTGGTGGTCGGTGCGGCCGCCGCGCTGGGCGAAGCCTGTGAAGCTGAAGGTCACGTCGGTCGGCGTGTTGCAGTTCATTCCGAGCAGCTGGCACATGAGGGCTATTAGACCGCAGCCGCGCGCTCAGTTGTCAGTGGCCGGCGTCTTCACTCTCAATTGCCAGGCCGCGACGATGGCCAGCGCGCACAGGCCGGCCAGCATCGCGAACACCTCGTCGAAGGCCGCCAGCCGGGCCGCGCTGGTGGCCGGGTTGGAGAGCGAGTCGCCGTGCGCGGCCAGCCGCCATTCGAGCACGATCGCGCACAGGCTCACGCCGGCGGCGCCGCCGAGCATGCGCAGGAAACTGATGGCGCTCGCGCCCTGCGGGATCAGCGGCTTGGCCAGCGGGCGCATCGCGCCGAGATTGAGCGAGGGCAGGATGAAGCCCAGGCCGATGCGCCCGACGATCGCGAACGCCACCAGCAGCCACAGCGGGCTGGCCAGTCGCAGCACCACCATCAGCGCGAAGGAGGCGGCCAGCAGCGCCAGGCCGATGCTGACCAGCAGGTAGGTCGGATGCCGGTCGGCCAGCCTGCCGACGCCGGCGATGGTCAGCGCGAGCACGATGCCGGCCGGCAGCAGGATGGTGCCGACGTGGGAGGCCGACAGATGCAGCCCGACCTGCATGTAGACCGGCAGCAGGTAGGTCGATCCGAACAGTGCCGTGCCGTAGATGAAGGCGACCACGCTGCCCATCGCGAACTGGCGGTACTGGAACAGCGCCAGATTCATCAGCGGCGCGCCGCCGCCGGCGGCCAGGCGCTTCTGCCAGGCGACGAAGGCGCCGAAGGCGATGCCGGCGCCGGCCAGCAGCAGGGCGGCGTGCAGCGCCGAGTCGCCGCGCAGCGCCACCATGCCGTTCAGCAGGCACAGGGTGCCGACGGTGCCCAGCCCCAGGCCGCGCCAGTCGAGTCGGTCGCTGCGCGCCGCCACCACGCCCCCCGGCGCCGTGGTCGGCACGAACTTGTAGGCCAGCCAGATCGAGGCGAGGCAGAAGGGCACCACCATGAAGAAGATCGAGCGCCAGCCGAACAGGTCGACCAGCACGCCGCCGATGCTCGGGCCGATGGCCGGCGCCAGCACCACGCCCATGCCGAAGATGCCGCTGGCCCGCCCCTGCTCGTGGGGCTGGAAGGCGCGCAGGATGATGATGGCCGGGATCGGCTGGACGACGCCGGCGGCCAGTCCCTCGACCACGCGCGCGATCAGCACCAGCGAGAAGTCGGTCGCCAGCCCGCCGGTCAGGCCGCCCGCCAGCAGCATCACCATGGTGCCGACGTAGGTCCGCCGGTAGCCGTAGCGCGAGAGCAGCCAGGGCGTGGTCAGCATCGACACGGTGGTCGCCACCATGAAGCCGGAGCTGACCCACTGGGCGCGCTCCTGGCCGAGGGAGAAATGGTGGCTCAGGTCCGGAATGGCGACGTTGACGATGGTTGACGACATGATCGATGCCATCACGCCCACCATGACGGAAAGAAGCAGGTACCAGCGGTAGCGCGCGCCGTAGCGGCTGCTCAGGGACTGCAAGGGAGGATTGTTCATGGAGGGCGGACGCCCGGGCTCGGGCTGTCCTACAAGGATATCGGCGTTTTCCTGCGTGGCGCACAGCGGACGCCCACAATCAACCGACATGGACTCTCCGACCGACGATCGCGCTGCGCCCCCCCCAGCCGCCGAAAGCGGCCCCGCGCTGGCGGCCGAACCGCAGGCCCCGACACTGACGCGCGCCTACCGGTGCCAATGCGGCCGGCCGGTCTTCCTGCGCAACAGCCAATGCCTGGCCTGCCTGACACCGCTGGGCTACGTGGTCGAGCGCCTGGGCGTGGTGCCGCTCGCGCCGGCCGACTTCCAGGGCGCAGAGGCCGACACCTTCACGCTCTTCGGCGACACCCATGGCAAGGCCTATCGCCGCTGCGCCAACCTGATGACCCCGGCGGCCTGCAACTGGATGGTGCCGGCGCCGCGCGARGGCGACGATCCGGCTTTCGGCACCGACGGCCTGGTGCCCGGCCTGTGCCTGTCGTGCAGCGTCACGCGCACCATCCCCGATCTTTCGCGCGAGGCCAACGGCGCGCTGTGGCGGAGCCTCGAACTGGCCAAGCGCCGGCTGATTTCGCAACTGCTCGCGCTGGGCCTGCCGATGGTCACGCGCCTGAGCGATCCGGTGCACGGCCTGGCCTTCGACTTCCTGAGCCACATGCCCGGCGGGCCGCACGTCATGACTGGCCACGAGATGGGCGTCATCACGCTCAATGCCGAGGAGGCCGAGGATGCCGTGCGCGAGCGCATCCGGGCCGAGATGCGCGAGCCCTACCGCACCTTGCTGGGCCACTTCAGGCACGAGATCGGCCATTACTACTGGGACCTGCTGGTGGCGCCGACGCCCTGGATCGAGGACTTCCGCCGGCTCTTCGGCGACGAGCGGGACGACTACGCCACCGCCTTGCGCAACCACTACGACAACGGCCCGCCGACCGACTGGGCCGATCGCTTCGTGACCGGCTATGCGAGTTCGCACCCCTGGGAGGACTGGGCCGAGACCTGGGCCCACTACCTGCACATGGCGGATACCGCCGGCACCGCGATGAGTTTCGGCGTCGACGCGCAGTACGTCGAACTCGCCAGCGACCTGTTCGACCTGTCCGACCTGTGGCAGCCCGAGCATCCGGACGCGGCGCGCTTCCTCGACTTCCTCAACGGCTGGGTGCGCCTCACCAACGTGCTCAACGAGCTGTCGCGCAGCATGGGCCAGCCCGACTATTACCCCTTCGTGCTGCCGCGCACGGCGGTCGGCAAGCTGCAGTTCATCCACCAGGTGGTCACCGGGCCGCGGGAGGGCTGCGGGTTGCCGGTGCCGCCGAACGCTCAGCCCTGAACCGCCTCTTGCGCCTCCTGCGCCGCGCAGCGCGCGCAGATGCAGGCCAGCCGGCGCTGGGCGGCCGGCACGCGTGCCAGCAAGGCCTCGCTGAAGTCGGCCGCCATGCACCAGCAGGGCGGCTGCGCCTGGCCGGTCTCGCGCTCGATCTCGATGGCGCAGCGATTGGACTCGCCGCACAGGGGGCAGCGCGAGGGATCGGGGCGTGTTCCTGCGTCCATCAGGCGACCTCGAAGGCCGGCAGCTTCTTCGGGACCGCGACGTTGCCGAGCGTCACGTAGACCGGCAGGCCGTCGCGGTAGGCCGGGTAGTCCTCGCCCTGGATCAGCGGCAGCAGATAGCGCCTGCACTTGTCGGTGATGCCCCAGCCGTCGTCCGAGATGAAGTCGCGCGGCATGAACTTCTCGGCGTTGGCCACCGCATCGAGCGGCGCCGTGCCGATGCGATACGCATAAGGCTGGTCCGAAGTGCGTTCGATCGTCGGCATCACCGCGTTGCGGCCTTCGAGCGCGAGCTCGACCGCGCGCTGGCCGAGTTCGTAGGCCTGCCTGACGTCGGTGGCGGAGGCGATGTGCCGGGCCGCGCGCTGCAGGTAGTCGGCCACCGCCCAATGGAACTTGTGGCCCAGCGCCTCCTTGATCATCTGCGCCACCACGGGCGCCGCGCCGCCGAGCTGCGCATGGCCGAAGGCGTCCTTGCTGCCCTGCTCGGCGAGGAAGCTGCCGTCGGGGTGGTGGCAGCCTTCGGACACCACCACCGTGCAGTAGCCGTGGTACTTCACCAGCGCGTCGACACGGGCGAGGAAAGCCGGCTGGTCGAACGGAATCTCGGGGAACAGGATCACGACCGGAATGCCCTGCGCGTCGACCAGCCCGCCGGCCGCGGCGATCCAGCCGGCATGCCGGCCCATCACCTCGATGACGAACACCTTGGTCGAGGTCGCGGCCATCGAGCGCACGTCCAGCGAGGCCTCGAGGGTCGACACCGCGACGTACTTGGCGACCGAGCCGAAGCCCGGGCAGCAGTCGGTCAGGGGCAGGTCGTTGTCGATGGTCTTGGGCACGTGGATCGCCTGCAGCGGATAGCCCAGCGACTGCGACAGCTGGCTCACCTTGAAGCAGGTGTCGGCCGAATCGCCGCCGCCGTTGTAGAAGAAATAGCCGATGCCGTGGGCCTTGAAGACCTCGATCAGGCGCTCGTACTCGCGCCGGTTCTTCTCGAGCGACTTGAGCTTGTAGCGGCAGGAGCCGAAGGCGCCCGAGGGCGTGGTGCGCAGGGCGGCGATCGCCTCGGCCGATTCACGGCCGGTGTCGATCAGGTCCTCGGTCAGCGCGCCGAGGATGCCGTTGCGCCCGGCGTAGACGCTGCCGATGCGGTCCGGGTGCCGGCGGGCTGTCTCGATCACGCCGCAGGCCGAGGCGTTGATCACGGAGGTGACGCCGCCGGACTGGGCGTAGAAGGCGTTGAGCGTGGGCATGGCGCATTGTCCTGCAGCCTCCCCGCGCATGCCAGTGGCGGCGTTCAGCGCCCGKGCAGCCCCATCGCGCGGGTGATCACCTCTTTCATGATCTCGTTGGTGCCGCCGTAGATGCGCTGCACCCGGGCATCGGCGTAGGCCCGCGTGATCGGGTACTCCCACATGAAGCCGTAGCCGCCGTGCAGCTGCACGCATTCGTCCATCACCTTGCACTGCAGGTCGCTGGTCCAGTACTTGGCCATGCTGGCGGTCGCGGTGTCGAGCTTCTCGACCATCAGCAGCTCGATGCACTTGTCGACGAAGACCTGCGCCACCTGCACCTCGGTCTGCAGTTCGGCCAGCGTGTAGCGGGTGTTCTGGTAGGCCCCGACGGGCTGGCCGAACACCTTGCGTTCCTTCACGTAGGCCACGGTCTGGTCGATGGCCGACTGCGAGGCGGCCACCGCGCTGATCGCGATCTGCAGCCGTTCCCAGGGCAGCTGCTCCATCAGGCAGACGAAGCCTCGGTTCTCCTGCGCCGCGCCGCCGAGCAGCGCCTCGGCCGGCAGCCGCACGCCGTCGAAGAACAGCTCGGAAGTGTCCTGCGCCTTCAGGCCCAGCTTCTTCAGCCGCTTGCCCTTCTCGAAGCCGGGCGTGCCGCGCTCCACCAGGAACAGGCTGGTGCCCTTGGCGCCGCCCGCCGGATCGGTCTTGGCGACCACGATCACCAGGTCGGCGTGCCAGCCGTTGGTGATGAAGGTCTTGCTGCCGTTCAGCAGGTAGCTGCCGTCGGCCTGCTTCAGCGCGGTGCTGCGCACTGCCTGCAGGTCGCTGCCGGCGGCCGGCTCGCTCATCGCGATGGCGCCGATCATCTCGCCGCTGGCGAGCCTGGGCAGGTAGTGCCGCTTCTGTTCCTCGGTGCCGTAGCGAAGGATGTAGGGCGCCACGATCTCGCTGTGCAGCCCGAAGCCGATGCCCGTGAAGCCGCGGGCCCAGAGCTCCTCGAACTGGATCACCGAATAGAGCAGGTCGGCACCCGAGCCGCCGTGTTCTTCCGGCAGCGACATGCACAGGAAGCCGTTCTCGCCGGCCTTGTTCCAGACCGTCCGGTCGACGTAGCCCTGCTCCTCCCAGGCCTCGTGGAAGGGCGCGATCTCCTTGTCGAGGAAGCGGCGGAAGGAATCGCGGAAGGCCTCGTGGTCGGGGCCGAAGAGGGTGCGTTCGATCATGGCCTGTTCACCGTTTCGGAAAGACCGGCGGGCGCTTCTGCAGGAAGGCGGTCACGCCCTCGGCGARGCTCGGCTGCTCGATCAGCTGGCGCTGGCGCTCGCTCTCGTAGTGCAGTTGCTCGGGCAGCGTGTGGCGCTCCGACCGCTCGATGGCGCGGCGCGCCTCGAGCACCGCATGCGCCGGCAGGCGCGCCAGGCGCTGCGCGATCTTCAAGGCATCGAGCAGCAGCAGGTCGTCGTCGACCGCGGCCCAGATCAGGCCCCATTGCGCGGCGGTCTCGGCGCCGAGCTTCTCGTCGAGCAGCGCCATGCCCAGCGCGCGCGCCGGGCCGATCCGGCGCGGGATGAACCAGGTGCAGCCGAGGTCGGGCACGATCCCGAGCTTGGGCAGGAAGGGCAGGTAGAAATACGCGCTGCGCGCCGCCAGCACGATGTCGCAGGCCAGTGCCAGGCCGACGCCCGCACCGGCGGCCGGGCCGTTGACCGCGCAGACGACCGGCACCGGCAGCGTGCGCAGTTCCTCGATCAGCGGATTGCTCGTCGACTGCATCCAGTCGGCCGTCTGGTCGCCCAGCGTCTTTCCGGCTTCGGGCTCGCGCATCGCGCTCAGGTCGGCGCCGACGCAGAAGGCCTTGCCGGCGCCGGTGAGCAGCACGGCGCGCACCTGGCTGTCGCCGCGCACGCGCGCGAAGCACTCGCGCAGTTCCTGCTGCAGGTCGAGCGCGATCGGGTTGAGCTTGGACGGCAGATTGAGCGTGAGCGTCGCGATGCCTTCGTTGACTTCGTAGAGCACGGCGCTCATGTCACAGGCGCTCCACGATGGTGACGTTGGCCATGCCGCCGCCTTCGCACATGGTCTGCAGGCCGTAGCGCTTGCCGCGCTGCCCGAGCGCATGGACCAGCGTGGTCATCAGCTTGGTGCCCGAGGCGCCGAGCGGATGGCCCAGCGCAATTGCGCCGCCGTTCACGTTGAGCTTCGCCGGGTCGGCGCCGAGCTTCTGCAGCCAGGCCAGCGGCACCGGCGCGAAGGCCTCGTTGACCTCGTAGAGGTCGATGTCCTCGATCTTCAGGCCGGCCTTCGAAAGCGCCCGCGCGGTGGCGGGGATCGGCGCCTCCAGCATGATCACCGGGTCGTGGCCCATGACGCTCATGTGGTGGATGCGCGCGAGCGGCTTCACGCCCAGCGCCTTCAGGCCGCGCTCGTTGACCACCAGCACGCCGCTGGCGCCGTCGCAGATCTGGCTCGCGGTGGCCGCGGTGCAGCGGCCGCCCTCGGCGATCAGCTTGACGCCGGCGATGCCTTCGAGCGTGGCGTCGAAGCGGATGCCTTCGTCGACCGTGTGCATCTCGCCGCTGGCCGAGCCGTCGGCCAGGCGCACCTCGATCGGAACGATCTCGCCGGCGAAGGCATGCTCGCGGCTGGCGGCGATCGCGCGCCGGTGACTCTCGAAGGCGTAGCGGTCGAGCATGTCCTTCGTGAGGCCGTAGTTCTTGGCGATCATCTCGGCCCCGGTGAACTGGCTGAACTCCACGCCCGGGTAGCGCCGCTGCATCGCGGGGCTCATGTAGGTGCCGAGGCCGGCCTTGGCCGGCAGTGCGTTGGGCGTGAACATCGGCACCCGCGTCATGCTCTCGACGCCGGCCGCGATCACCGCATCCATGCTGCCCGACATCACGGCCTGGGCCGCGAAGTGCAGCGCCTGCTGCGACGAGCCGCACTGGCGGTCGATCGAGGTGCCCRGCACCGACTCGGGCAGCTTCGAGGCCAGCACCGCGTTGCGCGCCACGTTGGTCGCCTGCTCGCCGACCTGGCTCACGCAGCCGAGGATCACGTCCTCCACCGCCGCCGGGTCGATGCCGCTGCGCGCCACCAGCGCGTCGATGACCTGGGCGGCCAGGTCGACCGGGTGCCAACCCGAAAGCCTGCCGCCGCGACGGCCGCCCGCGGTGCGCGCGGTGGCCACGATGAATGCCTCTGCCATGGTGTGTCCTTCCTCCGAGAAATGGGGGGCCCGGAGCGGACGGCGCCGCACGCCGATCGAACGGCGGCGGCGGACGGGCGTCTTCCCTGGCCACGAGCGTCGATGGTTCAACGCCCGGGCGTTCGGGTCAAGCCGGGGACATCCCGTGGGGCCACAGTCGCCAAGGCGACCGTGCCGCCGGTGCCGGCGTGGCCGCGACCGAGAGCTTGGCGGCGCTGAAGCGCAGGCAGGACGGCTCCAGCGCCGCCACCAGCGCCCGGCGGTGCGAATCGCTGCGGAAGCGCTCGCCCGGTTCGAGCACGATGTCGCGCCGGTCGTGGTCGAGCGTGATCCAGACGGCGCCGCTGGTGCATTCGATATCGACCTCGTGGGCGTCGGGCAGGGTGAAGACGGCCTTCTTGGGCAGGCTGAGACTGAGGCGTTGGGTGCGGGGGGTCATGATGGGCTCCTTTGCATTCGTCTTACGAATGAATATAGTGAGCGCTGCCGTGCTTGTCATACGGTAATTTGGAACTCGTTGCATGCATGCAGAGAATGCGAAAGCCCTTTCTACCGACGCCGGACTGCCGCCGCTGGAGTTGCTGCGCAGCTTCGAGGCGGCCGCCCGAACGCTGAGCTTCACGCAGGCGGCGGCCGAGGTGTTCCTCACGCAGTCGGCCGTGAGCCGGCAGATCCAGCAACTCGAGGCCAGCCTCGGYGTCCTCCTGTTCGAGCGCCGCCATCGCGCGCTGGCGCTGACCGAGGCCGGCCGCGTGCTGCAGCGCGCCGTGGTCGAGAGCCTGGAGCGGCTGCGGGACGCCACGGCGCGCGTGCGTGCCGCGCCGGCGCTGCGCCAGGTCGCGATCACCACCACGCCGGGCTTCGCCTCGCTGTGGCTGATCCCGCGGCTGGCGCGGTTCACCGCCGACCATCCGAAGGTCGATGTGCGCGTGTCGGCCACGCTCGAGGTGCAGGACCTCGAGCGCAGCCGGATCGACGTCGCGGTGCGCTTCGTGCCGATCGCCCGGGGCACCGGCCCGACCCTGTTCGAGGAGTCGGTGATGCCGCTGTGCGCGCCGCGCATCGCCGCCGCCCTGGCGTCGCCCGGCGACCTGCCGAACCAGACCCTGCTGACGGTCGACCTGCCGAACCACGCCGAGTCGCCCACCGCCGACTGGGAGCCCTGGCTCGAGGTGATGGGCCTCGCCGATTTGCGCATGAAGAACACGCTGCGTTTCACGCAATACGCCGACGCGGTGGCGGCCGCGGTGGCGGGCCAGGGCGTGGTCATCGGCCGGCTGCCGCTGCTGCGCGAACTGGTGCAGACCGGGCAGCTGGTGGCGCCTTTCGGAGAAGGCGCGGCATCGCGGCGCGGCTATTTCATCGAGACCTCGCGCCGGGCGGCCGGCAACGCCGATGCCCAGGATTTCGTGCGCTGGCTGCGGGCCGAAGCCGAGGCGGCGCAACAGGGCTGAGCGGGGGCATTAAAGTCGGGGCACGCAAGGCCCGATGGGGCACCGATTCCGCAGACAAGAAATTTCGATGAATTCGACGACCGACACCGCACCCGCTCCCAAAGCCGCCAAACAGGGCGGCCGCGAGCGGCAGAACGCCAAGCAGAACGCCAGGCAGAAGGCGCCGCAGCGCCCGGCCCGCAAGCCCAACCCCGTGCTCGAAAAGCTGTTCGAGCTCTATCCGAAGATGTTCGGCGCCCGCTTCCTGCCGCTCAAGCTGGGCGTCTACCAGGAACTGCTGGCGCTGCATCCCGACGAATTCAAGAAGGAAGATCTCAAGATCGCCCTGGGCCAGCATGCGCGCTCGACCCGCTACCTCGATGCCGTGGCCGCCGGCGAGAAGCGCCATGACCTGCACGGCGTGMCGGTCGAGGACGTGGCGCCCGAGCATGTGCACCACGCGATCCTGGAAGTGTTCAAGCGCCGCCAGGCGCGCACCGAGGAAGACCTGCGGCCGAAGCTGCGCGTCCGCCTGGTCGAGGCGATCGAGGCCTCGGGCCTCTCGCGCGAGGACTACGTACTGGCCGTGCGGACGCAGGACGAACTGACCAACGCGGTGCTCGACGAAGCCTTCGCCGAGGTCGGCGCGCGCACCGCCAAGCGCGAGGCGCTGCTGCGGGCCTTCGAGGCCAGCGGGCGCAGCGTGGCGGAGTTCGCGGAGATGTATGGGATGGATCCGGCCGAAGTCGGCCGGACCCTCGAACGCGCGCGAAGCTAGTTCAGGCCGCGCCGGCCTTCACCTTCAGCCGCCAGGCGTGCAGCAGCGGCTCGGTGTAGCCGCTGGGCTGCTCGAGCCCCTTGAACACCAGGTCCTGCGCCGCCTTGTAGGCAGCCGAGGTTGCGAAGTTGCCGGCCATGTTCCGGTACAGCGGGTCGCCGGCGTTCTGCTGGTCGACCACCGCGGCCATGCGCTCGAAGGTGGCGTTGACCTGTTCCTTGCTCACCACGCCGTGCAGCAGCCAGTTGGCGATGTGCTGGCTCGAGATGCGCAGCGTGGCGCGGTCTTCCATCAGGCCGATGTTGTGGATGTCCGGCACCTTGGAGCAGCCCACGCCCTGGTCGATCCAGCGCACCACGTAGCCCAGGATGCCCTGCACGTTGTTGTCGAGCTCCTGCTGGCGCTCGGCCGCGGTCCAGTCCGCCTTGGGCGCCACCGGCACCTGCAGCAGGCCGGCGAGGAGGTTGTCGCGCTCGGCGTTGGCATCGATCTTCTCGAGCTGCTGCTGCACCTCGGCGACGTTGACCTGGTGGTAGTGCAGCGCGTGCAGCGTCGCGGCGGTCGGCGAGGGCACCCAGGCGGTGTTGGCGCCGGCCTTGGGGTGCGCGATCTTCTGTTCGAGCATCGCGGCCATCAGGTCCGGCATGGCCCACATGCCCTTGCCGATCTGCGCCTTGCCGCGCAGGCCGCATGACAGGCCGACCAGCACGTTGTTCTTCTCGTAGGCCTGGATCCACGGCGTGGTCTTCATGTCGCCCTTGCGCAGCATCGCGCCGGCCTGCATGGCGGTGTGCATCTCGTCGCCGGTGCGGTCGAGGAAGCCGGTGTTGATGAAGGCCACGCGCGCGGCGGCCTCGGCGATGCAGGCCTTGAGGTTGAGGCTGGTGCGGCGCTCCTCGTCCATGATGCCGAGCTTGACCGTGTTGGCGGGCAGGCCGAGCAGCTGCTCGACGCTCGCGAACAGCGCGCTGGCGAAGGCGACTTCGGCCGGGCCGTGCATCTTCGGCTTCACGATGTAGACGCTGCCGGTGCGCGAGTTGCCCTTGCGCTTCAGGTCGATGGTCGCGATGGTGGTCGTGATGACCGCGTCCATGATGCCTTCGGGGATCTCCTTGCCGCCSGCGTAGAGGATGGCCGGATTGGTCATCAGGTGGCCGACGTTGCGCACGAACATCAGCGAACGGCCGTGCAGCTTCACGGGCTGGCCATCGGCGCCGGTGTATTCGCGGTCGGGGTTGAGGCCGCGCGTGAAGGTCTTGCCGCCCTTGGCGACTTCCTCGGTCAGGTCGCCCTTCAGGATGCCGAGCCAGTTGGAGTAGGCCAGCACCTTGTCGGCGGCGTCCACCACGGCCACCGAGTCCTCGAGATCGAGGATGGTCGAGAGCGCGGCCTCGAGCACGACGTCGCTGATGCCGGCCGGGTCGGTCTTGCCGATGGCGGTCGAGCGGTCGATCTGGATGTCGAGGTGGATGCCGTTGTGCTTCAGCAGCACCGACTTCGGCGCCGCCGCGTCACCCTGGTAGCCGATGAATTGGGCCGGGTCCGCCAGGCCGGTGCTGCTGCTCTGCAGCGCCACCACCAGCTTGCCACCCTCGACCTTGTAGCCGGTCGCGTGCTTGTGCGAGCCGTTCTCCAGCGGCGCGGCCTGGTCGAGCACGTTGCGTGCGAACTCGATCACCTTGGCGCCGCGCGCCGGGTTGTAGCCCTTGCCCTTCTCGGCGCCGCCGGTCTCGGGGATCGCGTCGGTGCCGTAGAGCGCGTCGTAGAGCGAGCCCCAGCGCGCGTTCGCGGCATTGAGCGCATAGCGTGCGTTGAGGATCGGCACCACCAGCTGCGGGCCCGCCTGCAGGGCGAGTTCGGCGTCGACGTTGGCGGTGGTGGTCTTGACGTCCTTCGGCTGCGGCAGCAGGTAGCCGATCGATTCGAGAAAGGCGCGGTAGGCCGGCATGTCGGCGATCGGGCCCGGGTGTGCCTTGTGCCAGCTGTCCATTTCAAGCTGCAGCCGGTCGCGTTCGGCCAGCAGCGCCAGGTTCTTCGGTGCGAACTCGCTGACGATGGCGTCGAAGCCCTTCCAGAAGACATCGCTGGCGACGCCGGTGGCGGGCAGGACCTTCTGCTCGATGAACTGGTGCAGTTCGGTGGCGACCTGGAGGCCGTGGGCAGGGGTGCGGGCGGTCATGAGTCAGTTCTCCTTGATAGATGCGTCCCGGGGACTGTATTCGATACCTGACTGGCCAGTAAGAGCCGAAATCGGGTTTTATCAATGACAAAAATGGAGGTAATCCCGCCGTCGGGCGGCCTGTCCAAGGGTACGCCGTGATGCAGGAAAAGTGCCCGCGGCGCCTCGCGCTCAGACTTGGCCGTTGAGCCTTCGCGCAGCGGCCCGGACCGGCTCGATGTGCTGCGGGTCGTAGCGATGGGCCGGCATGGTCAGCGTGACCGCGGCCGCCAGGCGGCCATCGGCCCGGAACACCGGCGCCGAGATGCCGGCCAGCTCGGCCGTGCGGTCGCCGACCAGCGCACAGTAGCCCTGTTCGCGGATGGTCTCGTAAAACGCGCGATCGCGAGCGCCGCGCGGTCTTTCGGCCTCGGGGCCGAAGGCGATCAGGATGCGGGCGCCGGCGCCGCGGTCGGCCGGCAGCAGGTCGCCGGCGCGCACGTGGTCGCGCACCACGTGCGGCGAGTCCACCCGGTACAGGCACAGGCGGGTCCAGCCCTCGCCCTGCGGCTGGCGCACGTGGTAGGCCGCGCTTTCGCCGGTGGCGGCGACCAGGTCGCGCAGCACCGGCGGCACGATGCCGTCGAGCGAGAACGAGGCGGCATACAGGGCGTGCAGGCGCGCCACTTCGGCGCCGAGGGCGTAGCGGCCGTCGTCCTGCCGGCGGATCAGCCGCGCGTGCTCCAGCGAGGCCAGCAGGCGCAGCACCGTGCTCTTGTAGAGCTGCGTGCGCTCGGCGAACTGCGCCAGCGTGAGCGCATCATCGCCGGCCTGGAAGGCCGACAGCAGGCTCAGCGCGCGATCCACCGCCGCGGCGCCGCCGGGCGCGGCGTTCAGGTCGGAGACCGATTCGGTGTGGGATTTGCGTGGCATGGGCGTGGCTTGACAGGCTGCGCGCTCACCGGTCTAATTCTGTTTGTCGGAATATAGTTCTGCAAGATAGAACAGTCAAGCTCATTCGAAAAAAGGAGGCAGGAGCGATGACAGCCCCTGATGTGCTCATCAGCGAGGTCGGCCCGCGCGACGGCCTGCAATCCGTCAAGGCGACGATGCCCACGGCGGACAAGCTGCGCTGGATCGATGCCCTCCATGCGGCCGGCGTCAGGGAGATCGAGGTCGCCTCCTTCGTGCCGGCCCGGCTGCTGCCGCAGATGGCCGACGCCGCCGAGGTGGTGCGCCATGCGATCACGCTGCCCGGCCTGACCGTGATGGCGCTGGTGCCGAACCGCAGGGGCGCCGAAGCCGCGCTCGCGGCGGGTGTCCACAAGCTCACGGTGCCGGTGTCCGCCAGCGCGGCCCATTCGCTCGCCAACGTGAGGAAGACGCGCGAGCAGATGGTCGACGAGGTCCGCGCCATCGCCGATCTGCGCCGCGCACTCGCGCCGCAGGTCAGGCTCGAAGCCGGCATCTCGACCGCCTTCGGCTGCACGCTGCAGGGCGAGGTGCCCGAGGACGACGTGATCCGGCTGGCCGCGCAGTGCATCGCGGCCGGCGCCGACGAGTCGGGACTGTCCGACACCGTGGGCTATGCGAACCCGGCCCAGGTGCGCCGCCTCTTCAGGCGGCTGCGCGCCGAGATCGGCGACAAGGCCGGCGCGGCCCACATGCACAACACGCGCGGGCTCGGCCTCGCGAACTGCCTGGCCGCCTTCGAAGAGGGCGTGCGCACCTTCGACGCCTCGCTCGGCGGCCTGGGCGGCTGCCCCTATGCCCCCGGCGCCTCGGGCAACGTCGTGACCGAGGACCTGGTCTTCATGTTCGAGGCCATGGGCGTCGCGACCGGCATCGATCTCGCCAGACTCATCGCGGCCCGTGCGCCGCTCATCGCCGGCCTGCCGGGCGAACCGGTCTACGGCATGACGCCCGAAGCCGGCCTGCCCAAGGGCTTCAACCAGCGAAACCAGGGAACCGCACATGTCTGAATCCACCTCACCTCCGCTGCCGTACGCGGGCGTCCGCGTCGTCGAATTCACCCACATGGTGATGGGCCCGACCTGCGGCATGCTGCTGGGCGATCTCGGCGCCGAGGTGATCAAGGTCGAGCCGATCGAGGGCGACAACACGCGCCGCCTGCTGGGCTCGGGGGCCGGCTTCTTCCCGACCTTCAACCGCAACAAGAAGAGCATCGCGCTCGACCTCAAGAAGCCCGAAGGCCTCGAGGCGGCGCTGCGCCTGATCGCGACCGCCGACATCGTGAGCGAGAACTTCAAGCCCGGCACGATGAAGAAGCTGGGCCTCGACCACGACCGCCTGAGCCGGCTCGATCCGCGGCTGATCTACGTCAGCCACAAGGGCTTCCTGCCCGGCCCCTACGACCATCGCACCGCGCTCGACGAGGTGGTGCAGATGATGGGCGGCCTGGCCTACATGACCGGCCGCTCGGGCGATCCGCTGCGCGCCGGCACCAGCGTCAACGACATCATGGGCGGCATGTTCGGCGCCATCGGCGCGATGGCGGCGCTGCGCCAGCGCGAACTCACGGGCAAGGGCTGCGAGGTGCAGTCGGCCCTGTTCGAGAACAATATCTTCCTGGTCGCGCAGCACATGATGCAGTTCGCCGCCACGGGCCGCGCCGCCGACCCGATGCCGAGCCGGATCTCGGCCTGGGGCATCTACGACGTCTTCACCGTGAAGGAGGGCGAGCAGATCTTCCTCGCGGTGGTCAGCGACAAGCAGTGGGCCATCTTCTGCAAGGCCTTCGGGCTCGAGGAGATGCTGGCCGATCCGCGCCTGAAGACCAACAACGACCGGGTGCTCGCGCGCGAATGGATGATGCCCGTGCTGCGCTCGCACCTCGCCGGCCGCAGCGCGGCCGAACTCAGCGCCGTGTTCGAGCAGAACGAACTGCCGTTCGCGCCCATCGCCAAGCCGCAGGACCTGTTCGACGACCCGCACCTCAATGCCACCGGCGGCCTGGCGCCGATCCGCATGAACGACGGCAGCCGATCGAAGGTGCCGCTGATGCCCTTCACGCTCGGCGGCGAGCGGCCCGGCATTCGCCTGCAGCCGCCGCTGCTCGGGGAGCACACGAGCGCGCTGCTCAAGGAAGTGGGCTACAGCGACGCCCAGATCGCGGCGCTGAAGGCGGGCAACATCACGACCGGCTAGGCCAGCTCTTCGTGCAGGCAGAGGATGTTGCCTTCGGGGTCTTCGAACCAGGCCGCCTTCTCGGAGCCCAGCACGCAGACATGCTCGACGGTTTTCAGCCCCGGGAGGTCGTAGTCCGCGAAACGCACGCCGCGCTGTTCCAGCGCGGCCACCGCGTCGCCGATGCGCTCGACCCGAAAGCTCAGGGCCGTGTGCTCGGCCTTGGTGCCCTCGGGCTTGGGGAACAGGGCCAGCTCGGTGCCGCCGCAGCGGTAGATGAACTTGCCGTCCGGCTTGGCGCCGAGCGGTTCCAGCCCGAGCACCTGCTCGTAGAAGCGGCGTGCGCGGGCAAGATCCTTCACGGGCAACATGCAGGTGACGCTGCTGGCGGCGAGTGGGTTCACGGTAGGCGCTCCCGGAGTCTTCCTCCGCCTTGTAGGCGCTTTGGGAGCGGCGCGCCATGGGGAGGAACGCGTACGCGCGGTCAGGTCCAGGCGCGGCAGATGAGGCTGTTTCACTCACGGCCGCGGCTCTCTCGCCGGCGCTCGTGATAATCGCCGGCGATGGACCGCCTGAAGCAACTCGAATCCTTTGTCGCGATCGCCGCCCGCGGCAGCCTCACGGCCGCGGCCAAGGCGGAGGGCGTGGCGCCGGCGATCATCGGCCGCCGGATCGACGCGCTGGAAGAGCGGCTGGGCGTCAAGCTGCTGCTGCGCACCACGCGCCGCATCACGCTCACGCACGAGGGCAGCGCCTTCCTGGAGGACTGCCAGCGGCTGCTGGTCGAACTCGCGAACGCCGAGGCCAGTGTGAGCGCGGGCGGCGTCAAGGCCAGCGGCCACCTGCGCGTGACCGCGCCGGCGGGCTTCGGCCGGCGCCACGTGGCGCCGCTGGTGCCGCGCTTCCACCAGTTGCATCCCGAGGTCACGATCTCGCTCAACCTCAGCGATCGCGTGGTCGACATGGCGGGCGAGAGCTTCGATTGCGCGGTGCGGGTCGGCGACCTGCCCGATTCCTCGCTGGTGAGCCTGCGCCTGGCGGACAACCGGCGCCGCTGCGTCGCCACGCCCGAGTTCGTGCGCCGCCACGGTGCGCCGCGCCATCCGGGCGAACTGGCGCGCTTCGCCTGCCTCAGCCTGTCGAGCGACGCCTCGCAGACCCGCGGCTGGGCCTTCCGGGTGCCGGCGGCCGGCGGCGAGCACGAGGTGATCCACCTGAAGCCGACCGGACCGCTCGACTGCTCCGACGGCCAGGTGCTGCACGACTGGTGCCTGGCGGGCCATGGCATCGCCTGGCGCAGCACCTGGGAGGTCGAGGCCGAGATCGACGCCGGCCTGCTGGTGCCGCTGCTCGACGAGTTCGCCGCGCCGCCCAACGGCATCTACGCCGTGTTCCCGCAGCGCAAGCACCTGGCCCTGCGGGTGCGGCTGTGGCTGGACTTCCTGAAGGCGCAGTACGCGCGCCCGGAGTTCTGGGGCAGCACAATCGCAGCGCCCAAGAAAACCAAGGAATCCCCCCGATGACGCTCGAAGCCATCCTCGCCTACCTGCACCTGCTGGCCATCCTGACGATGGTGGTGTTCATCGCCAGCGAGGCCGCGCTGTGCCGCGTCGAGTGGCTCAACGCGGCCGTGGTCGAGCGCCTGGCCAAGGTCGACCGCATCTACGGCATCGCCGCGGTGGCGGTCATCGCCACCGGCGTGGCGCGCACCTGGTGGGGCATGAAGGGCACGGCCTGGTACTGGACCAACCCGCTGCTGCACCTGAAGCTCACGCTCTTCGTCATCGTCGGCCTGATCTCGATCTTTCCGACGATGCGCTACCTGCGCTGGCGCAAGGCGCTGCGCGCCACCGGCGCGCTGCCGGCCGAGGCCGAGGTCCGCAAGACCCGCAAGCTGGTGATGATCCAGGCCCACCTGATCGCGCTGATCCCGCTGGCGGCCGTGTTCCTGGCCCGCGGCTTCGGCGCCAGGAGCTAGCCCGATGAAGCCGGCGTACGTCAAGGCCCTGTTCGCCGGCACCATCTTCACCAGTGCCTTTTTGCTGTTCCTGGTCCAGCCGCTGATCGCCAAGCAGATCCTGCCGTGGTTCGGCGGCTCGGCGGCGGTCTGGTCGGTCTGCATGGTGTTCTTCCAGGTCGTGCTGCTGGCGGGCTATGCCTACTCCGACTGGATCACGCGCCGGCTCGGCGCCCGCGCACAGGCCAGGCTGCATGTCGGCCTGTTGCTCGCGAGCCTCGCCTTCCTGCCGATCGTGACCCACGCGCGCTGGAAGCCGACCGGCGCCGAGGACCCCACGCTGTGGATCCTGGGCCTCTTGCTCGGCACCATCGGCCTGCCGTACTTCCTGCTCTCGACCACCGGGCCGCTGGTGCAATCCTGGGTGGCGCGCACGCCGTGGGGCGCGCAGGTGTACCGCTATTTTTCGCTCTCGAACCTGGCCTCGCTGGTGTCGCTGCTGAGCTATCCGGTGCTGATCGAGCCGCGCAGCTCGCTGTTGCAGCAGGCCTGGGGTTGGTCGGCGGCCTACGGCGTCTTCGTGCTGCTGTGCGCCGGCACCACGCTCTACGTGTCGCGCCACTGGGCGAGCGCCGTGGCGCCTGCCGTCGCGCCGCGGCAGGTCGACGCGACGCCCGCTGATCGACCGCGCACCGCCGACCATCTGATGTGGCTGGCCCTGCCGGCCCTGGGCTCCTGGCTGCTGCTGGCCATCACGAACCACATCACGCAGAACGTGGCGGCCATTCCCTTCCTGTGGGTGCTGCCGCTCTCGGTCTACCTGCTGACCTTCGTCCTGACCTTCGAGAGCGACCGCTGGTATCGCCGCCCGGTGTTCGTCCCGCTGGCCGCTGCGATGCTGGCGCTGTGCGCGTTCGGGCTGCAGCACAGCCTGGGCTCCGACCTGCGCACGGCGCTGCCGATCTACATCGTCGGCCTGTTCGCGCTGTGCATGTTCCTGCACGGCGAAATGGCGCGCCTGCGCCCCGGTGGCGCCTACCTGACGCGCTTCTACCTGATGCTGTCGCTGGGCGGCGCGCTCGGCGGCATCAGCGTCGGGCTGGTGGCGCCGCACGTGCTGCCGGCCTACTACGAACTGGGCGTCGGCCTCGTGCTGTGCGCGCTCATCGCGGCCGTGCTGTGGCGCCGGCGGCGCATCGGCATGGCGGCCTCGCTGGCGCTGGCGGGGGCCTGTGCCTGGTTCCTGGCGCTGCAGGTCGAGGTCGATGCGACCGGCGCGCGCCGCATGCAGCGCAACTTCTACGGCACGCTGGTCACGCTCGACGCCGAGCGCGGCGTCGCCGGCGACAAGGTGCGCCAGATGTTCCACGGCTCCGTCAAGCACGGCGAGCAGTATTTGGCGCCGTCACGCCGGCGCGAGCCGACCGCCTACTACGGGCCGAGCTCGGGGGTCGGCCTGGCGATCGCGGCGGCGCCGGCCACGCCGCGCCGCGTCGGGCTGATCGGGCTGGGCGCCGGCACGCTGGCGACCTACGGCCGGCCCGGCGACACCTACCGGATCTACGAGATCAATCCGCAGGTGTTCGAACTCGCCGACAGCGAGTTCAGCTTCCTCGCCGACAGCCCGGCGCGCATCGAGCGGGTGCTCGGCGATGCCCGGCTGGCGCTGGAAGGCGAGAGCCCGCAGGCCTTCGACGTGCTGGCGGTCGACGCCTTCTCGGGCGATTCCGTGCCGGTCCACCTGATCACGGCGCAGGCGCTGGACCTCTATTTCAGGCACATGCGGCCGGGCGGCATCGTCGCCTTCCACGTCACCAACCGCTTCCTGGCGCTCGCGCCGGTGGTCGAGAAGATCGCGCTGGCCAAGGGCCTGCACGTGGCGCTGGTGCACGACGAGCCCAGCGCCGAGGGGCTGCGCAACACCGACTGGGTGCTGGTCGCCCGCGAGCCGGGCCGGCTGACCGAGGGCGCCATTGGCCTGGCCAGCTCAAGCATTCAGCAGATCGCAGGCCTGGAGCCCTGGACCGACGACGCCAACAACCTCTTTGGGGTATTGAAGTAATTCTGGCGGGCGTGAGCCCCGCCCGTTGGTGAAACACCGCGGAACTGGCTTTGCCAGGCCGCAGGTGTTGCCCCCGGCAGGGGGTGGGCGCCCGGACACGAAGTGCCGGGCAACCTGGGGGCGAGCTAGCCCTTCGCGTCCGCTTCGCACTTCTTCATGAAGCTGGTCTTGGCGGCCCCGGCCAGTGCCTTGCCGTTCTTGTCGATCGCCTTCGCGGCGCAAGTCGGCGCGGCTGCGGCCGCGGCGTCCTTTTCGCACTTCTTGACGAAGCTGGTCTTGGCCGCGCCATTCAGCTTCTTGTCCGCCGCCTGGGTGTCGCAGGGGGATGCGTGCGCGACGCCGAACGAGAGGGAGGCGCCCAGAGCCAGCAGGGAAAGGAGCTTTTTCATGATGGAGGAGTCCTTGGGAGTTGGGTTGTGACGGTTTTCCCCGCCCCGGGGTTGCCCATCCTAACGGCCGACATTCACCGTTGGATGACGCTTGTTACGGCCGGCTTTCGGGCCCCCGGTAAAATTCGCCGATGCTATTGGTCAAACAGGAGCTGCTCGCGGCGCTCGCGAACACGCTCGAATCCCTCTCGCCCGGCGCCGGCGGCAAAGCCGCGTTCGAGTCGCCCAAGGTGGCGGCCCATGGCGATCTCGCCAGCACCGCCGCCATGCAACTGGCCAAGCCGCTGCAGCGCAAGCCGCGCGAACTCGCCGAAGAACTCGCGGCCGCATTGCAGGCCACGCCCGCCTTCGCCCAGTGGGTGGAGACGGTCGAGATCGCCGGCCCCGGCTTCCTGAACATCCGCCTCAAGACCGTCGCCCGGCAGCAGGTGGTGCGCGAGGTGCTCGCCGCCGGCGCCGCTTTCGGGCGGCAGCCAGCCCGCGAGGAGCGGGTGCTGGTCGAGTTCGTCTCGGCCAACCCGACCGGGCCGCTGCACGTCGGCCACGGCCGCCAGGCCGCCCTCGGCGACGCCATCTGCAACCTGCTGGCGACGCAGGGCGACCAGGTCTGGCGCGAGTTCTACTACAACGACGCGGGCGTGCAGATCCAGACGCTGGCCACCAGCACCCAACTGCGCGCCAAGGGCTTCAAGCCGGGCGACCCCGAATGGCCCGAGCAGGCCTACAACGGCGAATACATTGCCGACATCGCGGCCGACTTCAAGGCGCGCAAGACCGTGCGTTCGGACGACCGCGAGTACACGGCCAGCGGCGACGTCGACGACCTCGACTCGATCCGCCAGTTCGCGGTCGCCTACCTGCGCCATGAGCAGGACCTCGACCTGAAGGCCTTCCAGGTCCGGTTCGACAACTACTACCTCGAGTCCAGCCTCTATACCAGCGGCCGGGTGGCGGCCACGGTGCAGAAGCTCGTCGATGCCGGCAAGACCTACGAGCTGGACGGCGCCCTGTGGCTGAAGTCGACCGACTACGGCGACGACAAGGACCGCGTGATGAGGAAGGGCGACGGCACCTACACCTACTTCGTGCCCGACGTGGCCTATCACATCGCCAAATGGGAGCGTGGCTTCCACAAGGTGGTCAACATCCAGGGCACCGACCACCACGGCACGATCGCGCGCGTGCGCGCCGGGCTGCAGGCGGCCGGGGTCGGGATCCCGGCTGGCTACCCCGACTACGTGCTGCACACCATGGTGCGCGTGGTGCGCGGCGGCGAAGAGGTGAAGATCAGCAAGCGCGCCGGCAGCTACGTCACCCTGCGCGACCTGATCGAATGGACCAGCACCGATGCGGTGCGCTTCTTCCTGCTGAGCCGCAAGCCCGACACCGAATACACCTTCGACATCGACCTGGCGCTGGCGCAGAACAACGACAACCCGGTCTACTACGTGCAGTACGCCCACGCGCGCATCTGCTCGGTGCTGGCGGCCTGGGGCGGCGATGCCGCGACGCTCGACGGCGTGGACCTGTCTGCGCTGCAAAGCCCGGCCTCGCAGGCGCTGCTGCTGCAACTGGCCAAGTACCCCGAGATGCTGACCGCCGCGGCCAGGGATTTCGCGCCCCACGACGTCACCTTCTACCTGCGCGAACTGGCCGCGAGCTACCACAGCTACTACGACGCCGAGCGCATCCTGGTCGACGACGAGCCGGTCAAGCGGGCCCGCCTGGCGCTGGTCGCGGCGACCGCGCGGGTGCTGCACAATGGGCTCGCTGTTCTGGGCGTCAGCGCGCCGCAAAAGATGTGATTCCCTCCTCCACCATGAAAAAACGACAAAGCGGCAACATCGTCATCGGGTTGATCGTGGGCCTGGTGCTGGGGCTCGGCATCGCGCTCGGCATCGCGGTCTACGTGACCAAGGTGCCGATCCCGTTCATGACCAAGACCCAGYGCGGCGGCGCCGAGCAGGACGAGGCCGAGGCGCGCAAGAACCGCGACTGGGATCCGAACCTGCCGCTGGCCGGCAAGGCCGGTGCCGCGGCGCGTGCGCCGGCGGCCGCGGGGC
>NZ_JBFUCI010000023.1:0-30329 GCF_056405335.1 Variovorax sp. P1_H12_2 | reverse complement strand
GCGCTGATGAAGCCGCCGTCGCGCATGTTGACCAGCTGGCCCTTGATGGTGGCGGCGCCGCTGCGGCCCGCGACCTTGAACATGCGGCGCAGCGGCGGGCGCCAGCCGGCGTCGGCCATCGCCTTGGCCTGCTGCAGTGCCACGTACAACAGCTCGTCCTTGTTCGGCACGATGACGTCGCTGTCGAGCAGGTAGCCGAGCTTCTTCGATTCGAGCGCGCTGGTGCCGACCTTGGCCATGGCCGCGGCGGTGAAGCCTTCGGTCAGGAAAGGCAGCAGGTCGTTGCCGGTCGATGCGGCGGCGTTCTCGGCCGCGCGGCGCGCGATGTAGGTCAGGCCGCCGGCGCCCGGGATCAGGCCCACGCCGACTTCGACCAGGCCGATGTAGCTTTCCATCGCCGCGACGCGCTTCGCCGAATGCACCGCGAGTTCGCAGCCGCCGCCGAGCGCCATGCCGCGCACGGCCGACACCACCGGCACGCTGGCGTAGCGGATCTTGAGCATGACGTTCTGCAATTCCTGCTCCGCGCCTTCGACCGCGCCGATGCCCGCGACCACGAAGGCCGGCAGCATCGCCTGCAGGTCGGCGCCGACCGAGAACATCTCGTCGGGCGACCAGATCACCAGCGCCTTGTAGTCGCGCTCGGCCAGCTCGACGCCGGCCGCCAGCGCTTCGGCGACATCGGGGCTGATGGCATGCATCTTCGAGTGGATGCTGGCGATCAGCACCTCGCCGTCGAGCGTCCAGAGGCGCACGTCGCCTTCGTCCTGGATCGTGGTGCCGGCCTGGCTGGCGTCGGGTGCATCGGCGCCGAGCACGCTTTCGGGGAAGAGCTGGCGTTCATGCACCGGCAGCTTGCGGGCGGCCACGAAGCCGTTCTTCGAAGCGCTCCATGAGCCTGCGGGCGTATGGACGCCGCCGGCTTCGGCCACCGGCCCTTCGAACACCCACTTCGGCAGCGGCGCGCTCGACAGCGCCTTGCCCGCATCAATGTCTTCCTGGATCCACTTGGCGACCTGCGTCCAGCCTGCTTCCTGCCACAGCTCGAACGGACCCTGCTTCATGCCGAAGCCCCAGCGCATCGCGAAGTCGATGTCGCGCGCGCTCTCGGCGATGGTCGCCAGATGCACGGCGGCATAGTGAAAGCTGTCGCGCAGGATGGCCCACAGGAACTGGCCCTGCGCGCCTTCGCTCTCGCGCAAAAGCTTCAGGCGCTGCGCCGCGGGCTTCTTGAGCATGCGGCCGTAGACCTCGTCGGCCTTGTCGCCCGAGGGCACGTAGTCACCCTTGGCCAGGTCGAAGCGCAGGATGTCGCGCCCGGCCTTCTTGAAGAAGCCGGCCTTGGTCTTCTGGCCCAGGTTGCCCAGTTCGAGCAGCTTGGCCAGCACCGGCGGCGTCGCGAAGTTGGGGTAGAACGGATCGCTCTTCTCGTCGAGGTTGTCCTGCAGCGTCTTGACCACGTGGGCCATCGTGTCGAGGCCCACCACGTCGGCGGTGCGGAAGGTGCCCGAGCTCGCGCGGCCCAGCTTCTTGCCCGTGAGGTCGTCGACCACGTCGGGCGTGAGGCCGAACTTCTCGACTTCCTTCAGGGTCGCCAGCATGCCGGCGATGCCGACCCGGTTGGCGATGAAGTTGGGCGTGTCGTGCGCGCGCACCACGCCCTTGCCGAGCGCGCTGGTGACGAAGGTCTCGAGCTGGTCCAGCACTTCGGGTTCGGTGGTCGGCGTGTTGATCAGCTCGACCAGGAACATGTAGCGCGGCGGATTGAAGAAGTGGATGCCGCAGAAGCGCGGCTTGAGCGCCTCGGGCAGGGCCTCGCTGAGCTTGGTGATCGACAGGCCCGAGGTGTTCGAGGCCAGGATGGCATGCTTCGCGACATGCGGCGCGATCTTCCTGTAGAGATCGAGCTTCCAGTCCATGCGCTCGGCGATCGCCTCGATCACCAGGTCGCATTCGCCGAGCTTGGTCAGGTCGTCTTCGTAGTTGGCCTGCTCGATCAGCACAGCATCGGCCACGTCGGCCAGCGGCGCGGGCTTGAGCTTCTTGAGGTTGTCGATGGCGCGCGTGACGATGCCGTTCTTCGGGCCTTCCTTTGCAGGAAGATCGAACAGCACGACCGGCACGCGCACGTTGACGAGATGCGCGGCGAYCTGCGCGCCCATCACTCCGGCGCCGAGCACGGCGACCTTTTTCACTTGGAATCTGGACATAACTTGCTTTCGAAGTTCTGATTCTGTTCGGGAAACACCGTGGAACCGGCTTTGCCGGGCCACCGGTGTTGCCCCCTTGAGGGGGAGGCTGCTACACGAAGTGAGCAGCATTCGGGGGTGGGCTATTGAATGCGGTTCCAGGTTTGGGTGCGCCAGAAGGGCCCGAGGTAGCCGCGCACTTCGAGCTTTTTGCCGCCGTCGATGGGCGTGAAGCTGGCGCGGTATTCCTTGCCGTTCTCGGGGTCGAGGATCTTGCCGCCTTCCCAGACGTCCTTGCCCTCGGCCTTCTTGCCGCCGCGGATGATCTCCAGCCCCGTGATCGACTTGCCTTTGCGCTCGTCGGTGCACTCCTCGCACACCGCATCGGCCTTGGCATCCTTCTTCAGCGACTTCTCGATGCGGCCGGCCAGCGCGCCGCCCGACTCGGCGATGCGGATCTCGGCTTTGGACTCGCCGGTCTTGTCGTCGATGCTGCGCCAGACACCCACGGGGCTCATCTGGGCAAAGGCGCTGCCGCTTGCCAATACAAGCACTGCGGCAAGCGCAGCGAAGCCCGTTCGGGAACTGCCGCGGAACCGGCTTTGCCGGGCCGCAGGCAGTGCCCCCTTGAGGGGGAATCCGAAGCGACACGAAGTGCGCGGAGATTCGGGGGTGAGCATATTTATGCCAGCGCGGCGTCGGTGTTCATCAACGGGGCGCTGCCGGCGCGCGCGGTGCGCATCAGCGTCGCGGTCTCGGGGAACAGCTTGGCGAAGTAGAAGCGCGCGGTCTGCAGCTTGGCGACGTAGAACGGGTCGGTGTTGCCGGCCGCGATCTGCCGCAGCGCGGTGCGCGCCATCAGCGCGAACATGTAGCCGAACACGAAGTGGCCGGCGACCCGCAGGTAGTCCACCGCGGCGGCGCCGACTTCGTCGGGGTTCTGGAAGCCCTTGAAGCCGATCTCGGTCGTGAACTTGGTGAGCTGGTCGCCCAGCACCGCCACCGGCGTGATGAATTCGCTCATCTTCTCGTTGACGCCCTCTTCCTCCACCAGCTTGCCCACCAGCTTGCCGAACTTCTTCAGCGTCGCGCCGTTGTTGCCCAGCACCTTGCGGCCCAGCAGGTCCAGCGACTGGATGGTGTTGGTGCCTTCGTAGATCATGTTGATGCGGTTGTCGCGCACGAACTGCTCCATGCCCCATTCCTTGATGAAGCCGTGGCCGCCGAAAACCTGCATGCAGGCGTTGGTCGCGGTGTGGCCGTTGTCGGTCAGGAAGGACTTCACGATCGGCGTCAGCAGCGCGACGATCTCGCCCGCGTCCTTGCGCACCTTCTCGTCGGGGTGGTTGTGCTCCTTGTCGAGCAGCAGCGTGCAGTAGATCGCCATCGCGCGGCCGCCCTCGGCGTAGGCCTTGGCGGTCATCAGCATCTTGCGCACGTCGGGGTGGACGATGATCGGATCGGCGTCCTTGTCCTTGGCCTTGACGCCCGACAGCGAGCGCATCTGCGTGCGGTCCTTGGCGTAGGCCAGCGCATTCTGGAAAGCCACTTCGGTCAGGCCGAGCGACTGGTTGCCGACGCCCAGGCGGGCGGCGTTCATCATCACGAACATCGCCGCCAGGCCCTTGTTGGGCTGGCCGACCATCGTGCCGGTGGCGCCTTCGATCACGATCTGCGCGGTGGCGTTGCCGTGGATGCCCATCTTGTGCTCGAGGCCGCCGCAGTAGATGCCGTTGCGGCTGCCCAGCGAGCCGTCGGCCTTGACGTTGAACTTGGGCACCACGAACAGGCTGATGCCCTTGCTGCCCTTGGGCGCGTCCGGCAGGCGGGCCAACACCAGGTGGATGATGTTGTCGGCCATGTCGTGCTCGCCGGCCGAGATGAAGATCTTGTTGCCGGTGATCTTGTAGCTGCCGTCGGCCTGCGGCTCGGCCTTGGTGCGCAGCAGGCCGAGGTCGGTGCCGCAATGCGGCTCGGTCAGGCACATGGTGCCGGTCCACTCGCCGCTCGTGAGCTTGGGCAGGTAGGTCTTCTTCTGTTCGTCGGTGCCGTGCGCCGCGAGCGCCTCGTAGGCGCCGTGCGACAGCCCCGGGTACATGGTCCAGGCCTGGTTGGCCGAGTTGAGCATCTCGTAGACGCACTGGTTCACGACATAGGGCAGGCCCTGGCCGCCATAGGCCGGGTCGCAGGAGAGCGCCGCCCAGCCGCCTTCGACGAACTTCGCGTAGGCATCCTTGAAGCCCTGGGGCGTCTTCACCTCGTGCGTGCTCTTGTCGAGCACGCAGCCTTCCTCGTCGCCGCTGATATTGAGCGGAAAGGTGACCTCGGAGGCGAACTTCCCGCCTTCCTCGAGGATCGCGTTGATGGTGTCGGCGTCGACCTCGGCGTGCTTGGGCAGCGCCTTGAGTTCCTCGGTGATGTTGAACACTTCGTGCATCACGAACTGCATGTCGCGCAGAGGCGGGGTGTAGGCGGGCATGGAAAGGTCTCCGGAGGGCAAGTGGAAAGGAAGAAAACGAAGGGAATCGAACCGTGCGCGTTCAGCGCGCGGCCTTGAGCCGCCGTGGCGCCGGGCTGCCGGCGGCGGGCTGCATGTCGGTCGCGCCGCTGCGGCGCAGGATGTTGTCGAAGCCCACGTTGGCGCGAGCCAGCGAGTCGGGCGAGCGCAGGAAGCGGGCCTCGTAGTGCAGCGCCAGGATCAGCGCGTGGATCTCGAACGCGATCTGCTTCTCGTCGGCATCCTCGCGCAGATGGCCTTCGGCCTTGGCCTGCACCACGGCGCGGTACATCGCCGCCAGCCAGGTCTTGACCGAGTCGGCCAGCGCGTCGCGCACGGGGCCGGTGCGGTCGTCGAATTCGACGGCGCCGCTGATGTAGATGCAGCCCGAATCGATCTCGGTCGAGGTGCGCTTCATCCAGTTGGCGAACATCGCGCGCAGGCGCGGCAGGCCGCGCGCGGCCTTGAGCGCCGGGTAGAAGACTTCCTGCTCGAAGCGCGCGTGGTACTCGCGGATCACGGAGATCTGCAACTCTTCGCGCGAGCCGAAATGGGCGAAGACGCCCGACTTGCTCATCTGGGTGACGTCGGCCAGCGCGCCGATCGACAGGCCTTCGAGGCCGATCTGGGCGGCCAGGTTCAGGGCTGCGTCAATGATGACGGCCTTGGTCTGCTGGCCTTTCGCGGGCGCGCGGACGGGCTTGGCAGGAGCGGCGGTGTCGGGCATCGGGGGGAATTGGAATAAAACGAACGGTCGTGCTATTTTGCAGGAAATTTCCGGGTTGCCAAAGTCAAAAGACCCACGCAATTTGCGGGTCTTTCGGATGGTTGGCCGCGTGGAGGGTCGGCATCGCGAAGCCGGCCTCCCGGGCCGGCTTCTGCGGGTTCTTCCAAGGCCACCCGAGGCCGAGGGTGTTCGTTCGATCGAATTTCGCATCGAATCGGCATTCGCTTGCGATGCATCAACAAGACGTTCGCCGCGACTGCTACCGTGAACGCTGAACGCGCGGCGCCAACGCCGCGTCCTCCCCCGCGAGCTCACACCATGTCATTCACTTCGCGCTCGTCTCCCCGCCGCCGTGCGCCGTGCCGCGTGGCGCCCTGCCGTTTCGCCGCATGATGCCGAAAGTTCCACGCTGGCGACGCTGGCCGCTCGGCCTCAAGCTGATGCTGGTGGCCGCGCCGTTCCTCGCGTTGTCGCTGGGCGCCATCGCCGCGCTGGTCTGGATGTCGGTGCAGCTCGAAGGCGGCGCCGCGGCCGTCAACGAAGCCGGCCGCATGCGCATGCAGACCTACCGCATGCTGCTGGCGGCTGGCACCGGACAGACGCAAGACCTGCCGCGGCAGGTGGCGGAATTCGAACGCAGCGTGCAACTGCTGCGCGACGGCGACCCCGAGCGGCCCTTGTTCGTGCCCTGGGATGCAGGCGTGCGCAGCAGCTTCGCCGTGGTCGAGCAGGAATGGGCGGCGTTGCGCGAGCGGCTCGCGGCGCCGCACGAGCCGCAGGGTCCCACGTCCGTCGCGGCGGACGCCGACGCGGCCTCGGTGTTCGTGCGCCACATCGACGTGTTCGTGCGGGGCATCGAGGCGCACATGGCGCGCTGGACCGCGCTGATGTATCTGCTGCAGATCGCCATGATGGGGCTGGCGCTCGTCGGCACCGCGGCGCTCCTGTTCACCGGCTACCTGTTCGTGCTGGAACCGGTCGGCCTGCTCTACCGGGCGATCTGCAGCGTGCAGGCCGGCAACATGGACGCGCGCGTCGAATGCGAGACCCACGACGAATTCGGCACCCTGGCCGAGGGCTTCAACAGCATGGCGAGCCAGTTGCAGGCGATGTACCGCAACCTGGAAGCCCGGGTGCGCGAGAAGACTGCCGAACTCGAGGAGAAACGCGGCCGGCTCGAGAGCCTGTACGAGGTTACCAAGCTGGCGAGCCAGGCCACCACGCTCGAGGCGCTGGCGCAGGGCTTCACCCGCAGCATCGCCGGCATCGCGCACGCCGACGGGGTCGCGCTGCGCTGGTCGGACCAGACCAACCGGCGCTACCTGATGCTTTCCTCTCAAGGTCTGCCCGAATCGATGGTCGAGGCGGAGCACTGCCTGATGGCCGGGGACTGCCACTGCGGCTCACCGCAGGCACCGCACGGCGCGCGGGTGATCCCGATCCGGTCGATGCAACCGGCGCGCATGCGCAACTGCGCGCAGGCCGGCTTCGAGACCGTGGTGTCGATCCCGATCCGGCTGCACGATCGCCTGATGGGCGAGGTGGACCTGTTCTTCCACGCGCAAGTCGGCATCACCGATGCCGAGCGATCGCTGCTGGAAGCCATGACGGTGCATCTGGCCGGCGCCATGGAGAGCTTGCGCCTCAGCGCATTGGAGCGCGAGGAAGCCGTCTCGCAGGAGCGCAGCCTGCTGGCGTCCGAACTGCACGACTCCATCGCCCAGTCGCTGGCGTTCCTGAAGATCCAGGTTCAGCTCATGCAGGATGCGCTCGACGCGGGCAACGCCGCCCAGGCCCAGCACGTGCTCGGGGAGATCGGCCTCGGCGTGCGCGAGAGCTACGGCGACGTGCGCGAACTGCTGCTCCACTTCCGCACGCGGGCCAATGACGAGGACATCGAACCCGCGCTGCTCACGACCCTGCGCAAGTTCGAGCACCAGACCGGCGTCCAGGCGACGCTGCGGATGCAGGGCCATGGCATGCCGCTGGCGCCCGACATCCAGATCCAGGTGCTGCACATCGTGCAGGAAGCGCTCTCGAACGTGCGCAAGCATGCGGGCGCGACGCGGGTCTGGCTGGACGTGCAGCAGCAGCCGCGCTGGCGCTTCGAGGTGCGCGACGACGGCGTCGGCTTCGACCGCCTTGCCGGCCGGCTGGACGAAACCCACGTCGGGCTCGACATCATGGCCGAGCGCGCCGCGCGGCTGGATGCCGCACTCGAGGTGCGATCGACGCCGCATTCCGGCACGTCCGTCATCCTGACTCTTCCGGCGATTCGGACCGCGACACCGGAGACTCCGCCCGTGTTGCCCTCCACCCCACCATTCGCTGCCGCCCTGCCATGACCGATTCCACCCCCCGCATCCGAATCCTCGTGGTCGACGACCACACGCTGTTCCGGCGCGGCCTGACGGCCCTGCTGCAGCGCGATCCGCAGTTCGAGGTGGTCGGCGACGCCGGCGATGCCGGCGAAGCCCAGCGCCGCGCCGGGGAGCTGCAGCCCGACGTGATCCTGCTCGACAACCATCTGCCGGGCGTCCATGGCGTCGACGCCCTGCCGGCGCTGCACGAGGTGGCTCCGGCCGCGCGCGTGCTGATGCTGACGGTCAGCGAAGACGAGCGCGACCTCTCGGCCGCACTGCGCGGCGGCGCCTGCGGCTACCTGCTCAAGACCATCGAGGGGGATGCGCTGTCGAAGGCGATCCGGCGGGCCGTGCGCGGCGAGAACGTGGTCTCCGAGGAGATGACGGGCAAGCTGGTGGCCGCCTACCGCGACGCGGCGGCACCCGCTGCGCAGCCGCCCGAACCGCCGGCCTCGGCGGGCTCCAGGCTCGATCTGCTGTCTCCGCGCGAGCAGGAAATTCTCCAGGGCATCGCCCGCGGCGGGGCCAACAAGGAGATCGCGCGATCGCTCGGCATCGCCGAGACCACGGTGAAGATCCACGTGCAGCACATCCTGCGCAAGCTCGGCGTGAGCTCGCGGGTGCACGCCGCCGTGATCGCAAGCGAGCACAACCTGGGTTGATCCAGCGCAAGCGCGCGCTCTTTTTTCGCGCGCGTAGTTCTTCAGGACGATGCCGGCCGCGCGCCCATCGTTCCTCTGYCGTCGGCCGGCCCTCCTCCCGAAGGATGCCGCGACGGGCGCCGAATTCCTACAGTCGGTTCATGACTGATGAGCGGACTGCAGGATGACGAAAAAGAGCCAAGGACTCGCGGTGCTGCTGGTCAGCACGCTGGCCTTCACCGTGTGTTTCATGGTGTGGATGATGTTCGGCGTGATCGGCATCCCGATCAAGAAGATGCTGGGCCTGAACGCCACCGAGTTCGGCCTGCTGACGGCCATGCCGGTGCTCACGGGCTCGCTGATCCGCGTGCCGCTGGGCATCTGGACCGACAGATACGGCGGCCGCATCGTGATGGCCGTGCTGATGGCGGTCACCGTGCCGGCCATCTGGCTGATGAGCTACGCCACCGAGTATTGGCACTTCCTGGTCATCGGCCTGTTCGTCGGCCTGGCCGGCGGTTCCTTCTCGGTCGGCACGCCCTACGTCGCGCGCTGGTTTCCTCGCAACCGCCAGGGCTTCGCGATGGGCGTGTACGGTGCGGGCAACTCAGGCGCTGCCGTCAACAAGTTCGTCGCACCGGCGCTCATGGTGGCCTTCGGCTGGACCATGGTTCCGATGGCCTACGCGGCCATCATGCTGGGCACCCTGGTGCTGTTCTGGATGTTCAGCGCCAGCGACCCGGCGCATCGGGTGCCCTCGAACACGAAGTTCGCCGACCAGCTGAAGATGCTGAAGGAGCCGAAGGTGCTGAAGTACTRCCAGTACTACAGCATCGTGTTCGGCGGCTACGTCGCGCTGTCGCTGTGGATGGTGCAGTACTACGTCGGCGAGTTCGGCCTGGACATTCGCGCCGCCGCCTTGCTGGCCGCCTGCTTCTCGCTGCCCGGCGGCGTGCTGCGCGCCGGCGGCGGCTGGCTGTCCGACAAGTACGGCGCGCACAGCGTGACCTGGTGGGTGCTGTGGGTCAGCTGGATCTGCCTGTTCCTGCTGTCGTACCCGCAGACCGACTTCACGGTGCTCACCGTCAATGGCCCCAGGAGCTTCCACCTCGGGCTGAACGTCTATGCCTTCACCGCCCTGATGTTCCTGCTGGGCATCGCCTTCGCATTCGGCAAGGCCAGCGTCTTCAAGTACATCAGCGACGACTACCCCGAGAACATCGGCACCGTCAGCGGCATCGTCGGCCTGGCCGGCGGCATGGGCGGCTTCGTGCTGCCGATCCTGTTCGGCGTGCTGATGGACCTCACCGGCATCCGCTCCAGCGCTTTCATGCTCATGTACGGCGTGGTCTGGGTGTCGCTCATCTGGATGTACTGGACCGAAGTGCGCCGCACCGAAGTCATGGGCCGCAACGCCCCCGCGTTCAACCTCGGTGGCTAGCCAGACATCCGACCCTGCAAGGACTGACATGACCGAATCCCTTCGCGCGGCATCTCCCGCACCCGCATCCGCCAGCGGCGCCGACATCTCCGACTGGCGCCCTGAAGACGAGGCGTTCTGGGAATCCTCCGGCAGGCGGATCGCCTACCGCAACCTCTGGATCTCGGTGCCCGCCCTGCTGTGCGGCTTCGCGATCTGGGGCATGTGGGGAATCATCACGGTGCAGATGCTGAACCTGGGCTTTCCGTTCAGCCAGGCCGAGCTGTTCTCGCTCACGGCCATCGCGGGCCTGGCCGGCGCCACGATGCGCATCCCGGCCTCGTTCCTGATCCGCCTGGCCGGTGGCCGCAACACGATCTTCCTGACCACCGCGATGCTGCTGGCCCCGGCACTCGGGACCGGCATCGTGCTGCAGCACAAGGACTGGCCGCTGTGGTCCTTCCAGCTGATGGCGCTGTGGTCGGGCGTGGGCGGCGGCAACTTCGCCAGCTCGATGTCCAACATCAGCACCTTCTTCCCCAAGCGGCTGCAGGGAACCGCGCTCGGCCTGAACGCCGGCCTCGGCAATTTCGGCGTCACCACGATGCAGATCGTCATCCCGCTGGTGATGACGGTGGGCCTGTTCGGCAGCTTCGGCGGCGAGCCCATGACGCTGGTGAAGGACAGCGGCTGGATCCTCGGGAAGATCCTGGCCGGCACGCCGACCTACATCCAGAACGCCGGCTTCGCCTGGCTGCTGTCCCTGGTGCCGCTGTCGGCGCTGTGCYGGTTCGGGATGAACAACCTCAAGAACGTGTCGCCGAACACCGGGGGCACGATCGCGGCGTTCCTCAAGATCATCTGGCTCTACACGCTGTCGTTCCTGCCCGCGGGCCTGGGCCTGTACCTGTACCTGCCCGCGCCGACCGGCCTGGGGCTGCTGAACATGTGGGTGGCGATGCCGCTGATCATCGTCGGCACCCTGGGCGTGATGAAGCTCACGGCCTTCGGCACCATGAAGGACAACATCGCCGCGCAGTTCGCCATCTTCAGGAACAGGCACACCTGGGCGCTCACGCTGCTCTACATGGTCACCTTCGGCTCCTTCATCGGTTTCTCGATGGCGCTGCCGCTGGCCATCACGGTGATCTTCGGCATCAGCCACGTGCCCGATGCGGCCGGCGTGCTGCAGCACACGCTGAAGAACCCGAACGCGCCCTCGGCGCTCACCTACGCCTGGATCGGCCCCTTCGTCGGCGCCGGCGTGCGCCCGATCGGCGGCTGGATCTCCGACCGCTTCGGCGGCTCGATCGTCACGCAGATCATCTCCGCGGTGATGGTGGTGGCGTCGGTGGCGGTGGGCTACGTGATGCTGCTGGCCTACCAGTCGGCCACGCCCGAGCAGTACTTCCTGCCGTTCATGGCGCTCTTCGTGCTGCTGTTCACCGCCAGCGGCATCGGCAACGGCAGCACCTTCCGCACCATCGGCGTGATCTTCGACCGCCAGCAGGCCGGCCCGGTGCTGGGCTGGACCTCGGCGGTGGCCGCGTACGGCGCCTTCATCGCGCCGGTGGTCATCGGCGCGCAGATCAAGGCCGCCACGCCGCAATACGCCATGTACGGCTTTGCCGTGTTCTATGCGCTGTGCCTGGTTCTCAACTGGTGGTTCTACCTGCGCAAGAACGCGTACGTGAAGAACCCCTGAGCCGCACACCCACCCGCGAATTTACGGAGACTCTCCATGAGCCATTTTCTGGATCGACTGACCTATTTCTCGAGCCCGCGTGAGGCGTTCTCGGGCGCCCACGGCGTGACCACGGGCGAAGACCGCACCTGGGAGGACGCCTACCGCAACCGCTGGGCGCACGACAAGATCGTGCGCAGCACGCACGGCGTGAACTGCACCGGGTCCTGCTCCTGGAAGATCTACGTCAAGGGCGGCATCGTGACCTGGGAGACCCAGCAGACCGACTATCCGCGCACCCGCTGGGACATGCCCAACCACGAACCGCGCGGCTGCGCGCGCGGCGCCAGCTACAGCTGGTACCTCTACAGCGCCAACCGGGTCAAGTACCCGATGGTGCGCGGCCGGCTGCTCAAGAGCTGGCGCGAGGCGCGCCTGTCGCACGAGCCGGTGGCCGCCTGGGCCAGCATCGTCGAGGACGACGCGAAGCGGCGCGACTACCAGCAGATCCGCGGGCTCGGCGGCTTCGTGCGCTCGAGCTGGGACGAGGTCAACGAGATCGTCGCGGCGGCCAACGTCCACACGATCAAGAAGCACGGCCCCGACCGCATCATCGGCTTCTCACCGATTCCGGCGATGTCGATGGTCAGCTATGCGGCGGGCAGCCGCTACCTGAGCCTGATCGGCGGCGTCTGCATGAGCTTCTACGACTGGTACTGCGACCTGCCGCCGAGCAGCCCGCAGGTCTGGGGCGAGCAGACCGACGTGCCGGAATCGGCCGACTGGTTCAACTCCAGCTTCATCATCGCCTGGGGTTCCAACGTGCCGCAGACGCGCACGCCCGATGCCCACTTCTTCACCGAGGTCCGCTACAAGGGCACCAAGACCGTGGCGGTGACGCCCGACTACTCCGAAGTCGCCAAGCTGGCCGACATCTGGATGAACCCCAAGCAGGGCACCGATGCCGCCGTCGCGATGGCGATGGGCCACGTGATCCTGAAGGAGTTCTACTTTCCCGACCGCGGCGAGCGCAGCGCCTACTTCGACGAGTACGTGCGCCGCTTCACCGACATGCCGATGCTGGTCATGCTCAAGGAGCACACGCTGCCCAGCGGCGAGGTCGTCACCGTGCCCGACCGCTACCTGCGGGCCTCCGACTTCAACGGAAACCTGGGCCAGGCCAACAACCCCGAATGGAAGACCGTGGCCTTCGACGAGGCCGGGCGGGTGGTGCTGCCGAACGGGGCGATCGGCTTCCGCTGGGGCCCGGATGGCCGCGCCGACGAAGGCCAGTGGAACCTGCAAGCCAAGGAGGCGCGCCACGGCGAGGAAGTGCGGCTGCAGCTCTCGGTGCTCGAGGGCGACGCACCGAGCGGCGAGACGGCCAAGGTCGGCTTCCCGTACTTCGGCGGCATCGCGAGCGAGAACTTCCCGAACAATGTGCAGACGGATGTGCTGGTGCGCACGGTCCCGGTCCGGCGCATTTCGCTGGGCAAGGCCGGCGAAGCCCGCGATGCGCTGGTCGCGACCGTGTTCGACCTGCAGGTGGCGAACTACGGCGTGGCCCGCGGCCTGGCCGGCGAGATGGCCGCGAAGGACTTCGATGACGACACGCCCTACACGCCGGCCTGGCAGGAGCGCATCACCGGCACGCCGCGCGCGCAGCTGATCGCGGTGGCCCAGCAGTTCGCCGAGAACGCGCACAAGACGCAGGGCAAGTCGATGGTGATCATCGGCGCCGCGATGAACCACTGGTACCACAGCGACATGAACTACCGCGGCGTCATCAACATGCTGATGCTGTGCGGCTGCATCGGCCAGTCCGGCGGCGGCTGGGCGCACTACGTGGGCCAGGAGAAGCTGCGCCCGCAGACCGGCTGGACGCCGCTGGCCTTCGCGCTCGACTGGGTCCGCCCGCCGCGGCAGATGAACAGCACCAGCTTCTTCTACGCCCACACCGACCAGTGGCGCTACGAGAAGTTGGGCATGGAAGAGGTGCTCTCGCCGCTGGCCGACAAGAAGCTCTACGGCGGCAGCATGATCGACTACAACGTGCGCGCCGAGCGCATGGGCTGGCTGCCGTCGGCGCCCCAGCTGCAGACCCATCCCATGCGGGTGGTGCGCGACGCCGCCGCCGCGGGCATGGACCCCAAGGACTACGCCGTGCGGGGATTGAAGGACGGCAGCCTCCAGCTGAGCTGCACCGACCCCGACCATCCGGACAACTGGCCGCGCAACATGTTCGTGTGGCGCTCCAACATCCTGGGCTCCAGCGGCAAGGGCCACGAGTACTTCCTCAAGCACCTGCTGGGCACGAGCAACGGCGTGCAGGGCAAGGACCTGGGTGCGGAAGAGGCCAAACCCACCGAAGTGGCATGGCACGACAAGGCGCCCGAAGGCAAGCTCGACCTGCTGGTCACGCTCGACTTCCGCATGAGCACCACCTGCCTGTACAGCGACATCGTGCTGCCCACGGCCACCTGGTATGAGAAGAACGACCTCAACACCAGCGACATGCACCCCTTCATCCACCCGCTGTCGACCGCGGTCGACCCGGCCTGGCAATCGCGCAGCGACTGGGACATCTACAAGGGCTTCGCGAAGAAATTCAGCGAGCTCTGCGTCGGCCACCTGGGCGTCGAACGCGAGCTGGTGCTGTCGCCGCTGATGCACGACAGCCCGTCGGAGCTGGCGCAGCCCTTCGACGTCAAGGACTGGAAGCGTGGCGAGTGCGAGCTGATCCCCGGCAAGACCGCGCCGAACATGCTGGTCGTCGAGCGCGACTATCCGAACACCTACAAGCGGTTCACCGCGCTCGGCCCGCTGATGAACAAGGTCGGCAACGGCGGCAAGGGCATCGCCTGGAACACCCAGGCCGAGGTAAAGCAGCTCGGCGAGCTGAGCGGGCTGGTCACCGCCGAGGGCGTGACCTGCGGCATGCCGCGGATCGAGACCGACATCGATGCCTGCGAGACGATCCTGCAGCTCGCGCCCGAGACCAACGGCCATGTGGCGGTCAAGGCCTGGCAAGCCCTGGGCAAGCAGACCGGACTGGACCACACCCACCTGGCGATCCACCGCGAGGACGAGAAGATCCGCTTCCGCGACATCCAGGCCCAGCCGCGCAAGATCATCAGCTCGCCGACCTGGAGCGGCATCGAGAGCGAGACCGTCTCGTACAACGCCGGCTACACCAACGTGCACGAGATGATTCCCTGGCGCACGCTGACCGGGCGCCAGCAGTTCTACATGGACCACCCGTGGATGATCGCCTTCGGCGAGGGCTTCACCAGCTACCGCCCGCCGGTCGACCTGAAGACCACCTCGGGCATCCAGGGCATCAAGCCCAACGGCAACACCGAGATCGCGTTGAACTTCATCACGCCGCACCAGAAGTGGGGCATTCACTCGACCTACACCGACAACCTGCTGATGCTGACGCTCAGCCGCGGCGGGCCCTGCGTGTGGCTGAGCGAGGACGACGCCAAGCGCGCGGGCATCGTGGACAACGACTGGATCGAGCTGTTCAACCTCAACGGCGCCATCGCGGCGCGCGCGGTGGTGAGCCAGCGCGTCAAGCCAGGCATGGTGATGATGTACCACGCCCAGGAGAAGATCGTGAACACGCCGGGCTCCGAGATCACCGGCGCGCGCGGCGGCATTCACAACTCGGTGACGCGCATCGTGCTCAAGCCGACCCACATGATCGGCGGCTACGCGCAGTTCAGCTACGGCTTCAACTACTACGGAACCATCGGCACCAACCGCGACGAGTTCGTCGTGGTCCGCAAGATGAACAAGGTCGACTGGCTGGACACCCCCGTCGCCGACGAACTCATCGCCAAGGTCCAGGCACAAGGAGAAGTCGCATGAAGATCCGCGCCCAGATCGGGATGGTGCTCAACCTCGACAAGTGCATCGGCTGCCACACCTGCTCGGTCACCTGCAAGAACGTCTGGACCAGCCGTCCGGGCATGGAGTACGCCTGGTTCAACAACGTCGAGACCAAGCCCGGCATCGGCTACCCGAAGGAATGGGAGAACCAGGACAAGTGGAACGGCGGCTGGGTGCGCAAGGCCAACGGCACGATCGAGCCGCGCCAGGGCGCGAAGTGGAAGCTGCTGATGCGCATCTTCGCCAACCCGAACCTGCCCGAGATCGACGACTACTACGAACCCTTCACCTTCGACTACGGGCATCTGCAGTCGGCGCCCGAGATGAAGGCCACGCCGACCGCCCGCCCGCGCAGCCTGATCACCGGCAAGCAGATGGACAAGATCGTCTGGGGTCCGAACTGGGAGGAGATCCTCGGGGGCGAATTCAGCAAGCGCAGCAAGGACAGGAACCTCGAAGGCTTCGAGGCGATGCAGAAGGACATGCTCGGCCAGTTCGAGAACACCTTCATGATGTACCTGCCGCGCCTGTGCGAGCACTGCCTGAACCCCGCGTGCGTGGCCTCGTGCCCGTCGGGCTCGATCTACAAGCGCGAGGAAGACGGCATCGTGCTGATCGACCAGGACAAGTGCCGCGGCTGGCGCATGTGCGTCTCGGGCTGCCCCTACAAGAAGATCTACTACAACTGGAAGAGCGGCAAGGCCGAGAAGTGCATCTTCTGCTACCCGCGCATCGAGGCCGGCCAGCCGACCGTGTGCAGCGAGACCTGCGTCGGGCGCATCCGCTACCTCGGCGTGCTGCTGTACGACGCCGACCGCATCCAGGAAGCCGCCAGCGTCGAACACGACCGTGATCTCTATCAGGCGCAGCTCGACATCTTCCTCGACCCGAACGATCCGAAGGTGATCGCCCAGGCGCAGATCGACGGCATCCCCGACAAGTGGATGGAGGCGGCGCGCAACAGCCCGGTCTACAAGATGGCGGTGCAGTGGAAGGTGGCGCTGCCGCTGCACCCCGAGTACCGCACGCTGCCGATGGTCTGGTATGTGCCGCCGCTGTCGCCCATCAGCGCCGCGGCCAACGCCGGGCACGTCGGCGCCAACGGCGAGATTCCGGACGTGAGCCAGCTGCGCATCCCGGTCAATTACCTGGCGAACCTGCTGACGGCGGGCGACACCGCGCCCGTCGTGYGCTCGCTCGAACGGATGCTGGCGATGCGCGCCTACCAGCGCGAGAAGCACGTCGACGGGCGGATCAACGAGGCCGTGCTCAAGCAGGTCGGCATCACCCAGGCCGAGGTGGAGGAGATGTACCACGTGATGGCCATCGCCAACTACGAGGACCGCTTCGTGATCCCCACCACCCACCGCGAATACGCCGAGAACACCTTCAACGTGCGCGGCGGCTGTGGCTTCAGCTTCGGCAACGGCTGCTCCGAAGGCAGCAGCGAAGGCAGCCTGTTCGGCAGCGAGAAGAAACGCACCATCCCGATCCGGGCGGAGATCTGACCATGTTCACGCTGAACGCCACCCGTCCCATGTCGACCAGCCTGCGCGTGCTCGGCGCGCTGCTCGGCTACCCCGACGCGCCGATGCGCGCCCACCTGCCGGAAATGCGCGTGCTGCTGCGCAGCGAAGGCGCGCTGCCGCCGGCGCGCATCGATGAGCTCGCCGCTCTGATCGACGCCCTGTTGGGCGCCGATCCGCTGGACGCCGAATCCGACTACGTCGAACTCTTCGACCGCGGGCGCGGCACCTCGCTGCACCTGTTCGAGCATGTGCACGGCGACTCGCGCGAGCGCGGTCCGGCCATGATCGACCTGGGCCAGACCTACGAGAAGGCCGGGCTGATCCTCGCCGAAGGCGAACTGCCCGACTATCTTCCCGCGGTGCTCGAGTTCGTCTCGACCCAGCCGGTGCGCGAGGCGCGCGCCTTCCTCGRCGAGATGACGCACATCTTCAACGCCATCTTCGGCGCCCTGCAGCAGCGCGAGAGCGCCTACGCCAGCGTGCTCGGCGCGCTGCTGGAGCTGGCGGGCGAGAAGGCCCGGCCGGTCCAGCCGCCGGCCGAGGAGGCGCTCGACGACAGCTGGGCCGAACCCATCGTTTTCGACGGCTGCTCGTCCAAGGGCCAGGCCCGGCCCGGCGAGGCGCAGCCGGTACGGATCGTACGCAAGAACAACATGCCACAAGGAGCATCGTCATGAACGGCGTCCACGGTTTTCTCTTCCAGGTCTATCCCTATGTCTGCCTCGCCGTGTTCCTGCTGGGCAGCCTGATCCGCTTCGACCAGAACCAGTACAGCTGGAAAAGCGATTCGTCGCAGCTGCTGCGCGCCGGCCTGCTGCGCTGGGGCAGCAACCTGTTCCACTTCGGCATCCTGTTCCTGTTCTTCGGCCACATGGTCGGGCTGTTCACGCCGCACTCGGTGTACGGCATCTTCATCAGCGCCGGCACCAAGCAGATGCTGGCCGTGGTGGCCGGCGGCATCGCAGGCGCATTCTGCTTCGTCGGCCTGTCGATGCTGCTGTACCGGCGCGTGTTCGATCCGCGCATCCGCCTGACCAGCCACCGCACGGACATCGCGATCCTGCTAATCCTGTGGGTGCAGCTGGTGATCGGCCTGATCACGCTCCCGTTCTCGTGGCAACACGCCGACGGCAGCACGATGATGATCCTGGCCGACTGGGCGCAGCGCATCGTCACGCTGCGGCCGGTGGATGCGTCCGCACTGGCCGTGCTGCCCTGGCCGTATCAGGTCCACATCGTGTTCGGCATGACGATCTTCCTGCTGTTCCCGTTCAGCCGCCTGGTGCACGTGTGGAGCGGCTTCGCCACCGTGGGCTTCCTGTTCCGCCCGCACCAGGTGGTGCGCAGCCGGCGCCTCAATGTGCCGGCGGACCACAACCAGCCGCGCCAGCCCGGCGCCGGCGTCTGAGATTCACCAGGTGACGACCATGCAAATCGAATCTGCAGCACCTTGCGCCGTGGTGGCGCGCATCAACGGCGTGCCGCTGAACCTCGCCACCGAAGCGCTGGGTCCGGACGCCCTGCGCCAGCGCGCCTGCACCGAGCTTCTGCGCCAGGCGGCCCAGCGGGACGGCCTGCTCGATGCGGCCGACGCGCGCACGGACGACGGCGTGGTCAGCGAAGCCGCGTCGCAGGCCATCGACGCCTGGCTGGAGCGCGAGCTGCAGCTGCCCGAGCCGTCGGAGGAAGCCTGCCGGCGCCACCATGCCGCGCACGCCGCGCGCTATCGAACGGGCGAACGTGTGCGGGCGCGCCACATCCTGTTTGCCGTGACCCCCGGCATGGATGTGGTGGCGCTGCGCAATCGCGCCGAGGCCTGCCTGCTCGACGTGCGCTGCCACGACGGCAGTGCCGACGGCAGCTTCGGCAAGGCTGCGCGCGAGCTGTCCAACTGCCCGAGCGGCGAGCTGGGCGGCGAACTCGGCTGGCTCGTCGCTGCCGACTGCGCGCCGGAATTCGCCCGCGAACTGTTCGGCCATGCGGAGGTCGGCGTGCTGCCGCGCCTGGTCCACAGCCGCTTCGGCCTGCATGTGGTCGAGGTGCTCGAACGCGAAGCCGGCACGGCGCAGCCTTTCGCGGCGGTCCAGGGCGCCGTGCGCCTGGCGCTGCGGCAACAGGCCTGGGTGACCGCGCTGCGCCAGTGCCTGCAGGTGCTGGCCGGCGAGGCCGAGGTCGAGGGCGTGGCGCTCGACGCCACGGACACGCCCCTGGTGCAATGACCCCTCCGCCTGCGGACGACGAACTGCTGCTGCGGCTGCGCCGTTTCAGGTCGGACTACTTCCCGCTGCACCAGCAACGCTTCGAGGATCTGGTGGCCGGCGGCCAGCATCCCAAGACGCTCTTCATCGGCTGCTCGGACTCGCGTCTCGTTCCTTACCTTCTGACCGGTGCCGGACCCGGGGAGCTGTTCATCGTGCGCAACGTCGGCGCCTTCGTACCGCCCTACGACGGCTCGCACGGACTGCACGGTACGACGGCGGCGATCGAGTTCGCGGTGCTGAGTCTGGAGGTGGAGAGCATCATCGTCTGCGGCCACAGTCACTGCGGCGCCATCCGCGCCGCCTACGAGGGCGTGCCGGAGGAGGCGGTCGCGCTGCAGGCCTGGCTTCGCCTGGCGACCGAGGCGCTGCTGCCCGTGCAGGCCGGTCCGGAGGCCCTGCTGCGCAGCGAACAACGCGCCGTCGTGCTGCAACTCGAGCGCCTGATGGACTACCCGATGGTGCGCCGCCAGGTCGAACGCGGCCGACTCACCCTGCACGGCTGGCATTATGTGATCGAGGAAGGAGAAGTCCATGTCTTTGATGCGCAACAAGGCGGCTTCGTGGCGGCGTCCGTAGCCTCCAACAGCGGAACCGGACCCTACCTGGCCTATGTGGAACACGATGGACAAATCACTGAAGACTGAAACTCTCGTCGGCGACAACGTCACAGCGCTGCCGCGCGCGCCGCGTGGCATGCGCACCGTGGCGGCGAATCCCCCCGCCCTGCCCGGTCAACCCATCAGCGACGACGTGCTGCGCGAGAAATACCTCAAGGCCGGCGAGAGCAGCGTGGAGGATCTCTACCGCCGCGTGGCTCGCGCGCTGGCTTCGGTCGAGCCGCAGGCGCAACAGGCGAAGTACGAGGCGCTCTTCCTCGACAACCTGCGGGCCGGCGCCATCGGTGCGGGCCGCATCATGAGCGCGGCCGGCACCGCGATCCAGGCCACGCTCATCAACTGCTTCGTCCAGCCCGTCGGCGACTGCATCCAGGGCCAGGACGACGAGGGCTGCCCCGGCATCTACGAGGCCCTGCGCGAGGCGGCCGAGACGATGCGGCGTGGCGGCGGCGTGGGCTACGACTTCTCGCGGATCCGCCCGCGCGGCGCACAGGTCAAGGGCACCGCGTCGATGGCCTCGGGCCCCTGCAGCTACATCAACGTGTTCGACCAGTCGTGCGCCACCGTCGAGAGCGCGGGTGCGCGTCGCGGCGCGCAGATGGGCGTGCTGCGCATCGACCATCCGGACGTCCTGGAGTTCATCACGGCCAAGCGCACGCCGGGGCGCTGGAACAACTTCAACGTCTCGGTCGGCGTGACCGACGCCTTCATGGAGGCGCTGGCCGCCGGACAGGACTGGCAGCTGGTGCACCGCGCGCCCCCCGGCGAGGGCCAGCTGGCGGAGGGCGCCTTCCGCCGCGACGACAGCCTCTGGGTCTATCGCAGCGTCGCCGCGCGCGCGCTGTGGGACACGGTGATGCGCTCGACCTACGATTTCGCCGAGCCCGGCATCCTCTTCCTCGACCGCATCAACGAGGACAACAACCTGCGCTATTGCGAGACGATCGCGGCCACCAATCCCTGTGGCGAGCAGCCGTTGCCGCCCTACGGCTGCTGCGACCTCGGTCCGATCGTGCTGACGCGCTTCGTGCGCCGGCCCTTCGGCATCGGCGGCGAACAGGCGTTCGACTTCGCCGCGTTCGAGCAGTCGGTCGCCCTGCAGGTGCGCGCGCTCGACAACGTGCTCGACCTCACCTTCTGGCCGCTGCCGCAGCAGCGTGCCGAGGCCATGGACAAGCGGCGCATCGGCGTCGGCTTCACCGGCCTGGGCAACACGCTGGCGATGCTGTGCCTGCGCTACGACCGGCCCGAAGGGCGCGCCATGGCGGTGCGCATCGCGCGCAGCATGCGCGACACCGCCTACGCGGCCTCGGTGGCGCTGGCGCAGGAGAAAGGCCCGTTCCCGGCCTTCGATGTCGAGGGCTACCTCGCTCCGGGCGGCTTCGCCAGCCGGCTCGACGCCGCGCAGCAGGCGGCCATCCGCCAGCACGGCATCCGCAACAGCCACCTGCTGTCGATCGCGCCGACGGGCACCGTCAGCCTCGCCTTCGCCGACAACGCCTCCAACGGCATCGAGCCGCCCTTCTCGTGGAGCTACCGGCGCAAGAAGCGCGAAGCCGACGGCAGCACGAGCGAATACGAGGTCGAGGACCATGCCTGGCGGCTCTACCGTTCGCTCGGCGGCGACGTGGCGCAATTGCCGGACTACTTCGTCTCGGCGCTCGCCATGCCGGCCGAGGGTCACCTGGCCATGATGGAGGCGGTTCAGCCCTTCGTCGACACCGCGATCTCGAAGACGGTGAACGTGCCGGCCGACTTCCCCTACGACGACTTCAAGGGCCTCTACCTGCAGGCCTGGCACGCGCGGCTCAAGGGCCTGGCGACCTACCGGCCCAACGCCATCCTGGGCTCGGTGCTGGACGCCGCGCCGGCGCCGCAGGCCGATACGGCATCGCAGCCGGTACCGGTCGACCCGATGCGTGCGGTGATCGAGAGCCGGCCGCAGGGCGAGCTCGCCGCGGTGGCCGAGAAGGTCGACTACTGGACCCAGCAGGGGCGTCACACGCTCTACCTGATCGTGTCCTTCCTGCCGGTGGCGGGTGGCCAGGAGCGGGCCATCGAGTTCTTCATGCCGGTCGGCCAGAGCGGCGAATCGCAGCAGTGGATCACCTCCAGCATGCGGCTGCTGTCGCTGGCCGCGCGCGGCGGCTTCCTCGACCGCGCGCTGGCCGACATGCGCAAGGTGGCGTGGGACCGCGGTCCGGTTCGCCTGGGCAGCTACGCCAAGGCCGATGGCACGCAGGTCCCGATGTGGCACGACTCGGAAGTCGCCGCCATCGCCTACGCGGTGCAGTCGCTGATCGCGCGGCGCAGCGGCCCTGCGTTGGCGGGGCCGCCCGCCGCGGGAAGCGATCCGGCGCCGTTGCCCGGCGCCAAGTGCCCCGAATGCGGCGCGCGCGCCATGATCCGAAAGGACGGCTGCGACCACTGCACCTCCTGCGGCCACTTGGGCAGCTGCGGATGAGCGCACTGGCGCCGGATGATCTGGCCGCTCTGCTGGAAGCGCGCCGCACCGTGCTGCCCAAGCGCCTCGGCGCGCCGGGGCCGGGCCCCGCCGAGCTCGGGCAGATCCTGGAGGCGGCCGCTTCGGCGCCCGACCATGGTCGGCTGAGGCCGTGGCGCTTCGTCATCGTGCCGGCAGATTCGCGCGGGCGGCTGGCCGACGTGTTCGAACGCTCGCTGGTCGAGCGCGACGCCGCGGCCACGCCGCAGCAACGCGGGCAGGCGCGCGAGAAGGCCTTCCGCGCCCCGTTGCTGATGCTGGCGATCGCCCGCCTGGGCCCCGCCGAAGAGGACATCCCGGCCGCCGAGCGGCTGCTGTCGGCCGGCTGCGCGATCCAGAACATGCTGCTGATGGCGACCGCGCTCGACTACGGCTCGGCACTGACCACGGGCAAGGCGCTGTCATCGGCCAGCCTGCGCGCACTGTTCGCGCTCGACCCCACGGAGGAGCCGCTGTGCTTCGTCAGCCTCGGCACCGTGCTGGCGCACCGACCGGCACCGGTGCGGCCAGGCAGCGGGCTTTACGTCACCGAACTGGAGGCGCCATGAGGGCGCATGGCCGCCTGCACGCCACCGTCGCGCTGCGGCCTCAGCCGAACTGAACCGGCTGGCCCTGGGTGTCGAGCGCCAGGTAGCCACCGAAGCTGCCGCGGCGCACGTTCTCCACCATGGCCTCCAGCGCGCTGTCGATGCGGACCTGCGACGGCGGCTGGCCATGGGTCCCGGCCAGCGCCGCCACGAACACCACGCGCCAGGGCAGTCCGGTGCGGCGCGACTCGAGCGCCAGCGCCTCGAAGGTGCTGAGCTCGGCAACGCTTTTCTCCACGCAGGCGCGCGGCGCCAGGGCACCACCGCGGCCGGCCTCGAAGCCGGCGCGCTGCGCCTCGTCGGCATCGTCGGGCAGCTCGGCATCGGCAAAGACGAACAGCAGGCGCTGCGGTTCACGCTGCTGGCGCGCGGCTTGGAGAAGCTGGTCGAAGTGAGAAGTCATCCCCCCAGTCTGCCAGCTCTGGATCGCGCCGCATTGCACTGGATCAAGGCACACTCGTCCAAATGCAAATGAAAGGTCCCCGTCCTATGAATCGACGCTCTCTCCTCGGCGCGCTCGCCACGCTGCCGCTGCTGCAGACACTCCCCGCCCATGCGGCATCGAAGGTCCAGGTGTACAAGAACCCGAGCTGCGGATGCTGCACGGCATGGGTCGACCACCTGAAGGCCGCCGGCTTCGCCGTCAACGTCACCGAGGTGGACGACACCGCGGCGGTGCGCAAGCGCCTGGGCATGCCGGATCGCCTGGCCGGGTGCCACACGGGCATCGTGGAGGGCTACGCGCTCGAAGGGCATGTCCCGGCCGCCGACGTCAAGCGCCTGCTGGCATCGAAACCGCAGGCCGTCGGGCTGGCCGTGCCGGGCATGCCGGTCGGCTCGCCAGGGATGGAATACGGAGACCGCAAGGACCGCTACCAGGTCATCCTCGTCGATCGCAAGGGCCGCGAGACGGTGTTCGCGACCTATCCCGCCTGAGCGGCCTGAAGCCTCCGGGCCCTCTTCGGGCCATTGCCTTGCACCCGCCTCTTCGCGATGATGAAATGCGTGGGCGAGCCCAGGGCGCCCTGTGCGCGGTTCATCGTTCCAAACCAGGTGGTCCCACATGCCAACGCCGTCAGAGGGATGCAGGAAGGTCGTAGCGATCGACCGCGGCAGCCGAAGGGGCCCCGGCGCTTGGGTGAGCCTGCGGCGATGCATGGGCCTCGCGCTCATCGGGGCGGCGCTGTGGCTGTGCGCTGCGCCTTCGTTCGCCGCCGAGGCCGCGCCAGAACACCCCCGTGCGCTGCGCGTGGCGACGGGCGCGGTGGCGCCTTTCGTGTTCGTGCGGGAAGATCAGGTGACAGGGTTCAGCGCCGACCTCTGGAGCGAGCTGGCGCGCCGGATGCGCATCGAGTTTGCCTGGGTCGACGCAGGGTCGCGCGCCGACCAGCTGGAGAGCGTGCGCCGCGGCGACGCCGACGTCGCCATCTCGGCCATCGTGATGACGCCGGAGCGCGAACAGATCGCCGACTTCTCTCAGTCGTATTTCGATTCGGGCCTGCAGATCATGGTCCGCGCCGAGGAGGAGGGCCCGATCCTCGCGACCTTGCAAGCCATCCCCTGGATGGCCATCGGGAAGCTGTTCGCCGCGGCGATCGTCCTGGTGTTCCTGTGGGCGAACGTGCTGTGGATCATCGAGCGAACCTTCAAGCCCAATCTCGGCAAGGGCTACCTGGCGGGCGTCGGCAACGAGATATGGAACACGGTGCTGATCATCGCCACCGGCGAGCACGGCGAGCGCAGCGATCCGGGCACGTTCAGGCGGATCGTGATCGCATGCGTGTGGCTGATGGGGATCGTGCTGATCACGCAGTTGACTGCGACCGTGACCTCGTCGCAGACCGTGCAGCGCCTGCGCTCGAGCATTGCCGGGCCGGGCGACTTGCCAGGAAAGACGGTCGCGACCGTCCCCGGCACCGTCGCGGCCGATTACCTGACGCATCTGCAGCTGCCGTTCGTGGAGGTTGCCAGCCCGGCCGCCGGCATCGAGCTTCTCAAGCGCGGCAGCGTGCAGGCCATGGTCTTCGACGCGCCCACCTTGCGGTACTGGGCGGCCCGGTCGGACCACGGCGCGCTGGAGGTCGTCGGTCCCGTGTTCAGGCCCGAGAAGTACGGCATCGTGGTGGCGCTCGGCGACCCGCTGCGCAAACGGATCAACGAGGCCCTGCTCGAGATCTACCGGGACGGGAGCTACGAGCGCATCCACGACAAGTGGTTCGCCGCACACCCGTAGCCCTAGGGCGTGTTCACCCTAGCTCCCGCTCGACGCGTAGTGCCTGACGCCCACCCGCCAGACGGCGAATGAAGCCCCCAGGAACGCGAACCCTGCCAGCGGCGACACCCAGCCGACCCAGGTCGGCGCGCCGAGCGGGTCGACCCGCCCGAGGATCGACAGACCCGGGTAATAGACCACGCAGGCCAGCGGCACCACGAAGGTCAGCAGCCGGCGAAACCAGCGCGCGTAGAGCGCCATCGGGAACTGGCCGGCTTCCACCCCGCCATAAGTGAAGACGTTGGCGACCTCCAGGCTTTCGACGGTCCAGAAAGCCAGCGTGCCCTGCAGCACCAGAATGCCGAGAAACAGCGCCACTCCGCCCGCAATGGCGAACAGCGCAAGCACGACGGCTTGCGGCGTCCAGTCGATGCCGCCCTGGAGGGTGGCAAAGACCAGCACCAGCAGGCCTTGAAACAGCCGGCCGAAGCGGCTGAGGCGAACGTCGTGCCCCATCAGTTGCAGCGCCAGCGACCGCGGCCGCAGCAGCAGCCGGTCGAAGGCGCCGGTGCGCAGGAGCTCGGTGCCAAGCGCGTCGAAGCCACGGCCCAGCGCATCGGCCAGCGCGAACATGATGTGGACCAGGCCGTAGAACAGGGCCACCTCGCCGATGCGCCAGCCCTTCACCTCGCCGAAGCGATCGAACAGGGCCCAGATCGCGACCACCTCGATGCCGGTCGCGAGAAACTGCGACAGCGTCAGCAGCAGCGCCGACGCCGGATAGCGCGCCTGGCCCTTGACCGACGCGGCGACGAACCGGAAGAAAAGCGACACGCCGTTCATCTCAGTAGGCCCACGACGCCATCGCATGACCCGCGACATATGAAACCGGCGCAGCCCAAGTCCAGGGATACCGCGGAACCGGCTTCGCCGGGCCGCTGGTATCGCCCCCTTGAGGGGGCAGCGCCGCAGGCGCTTCGGGGGTGTTCCATCCTATCCGCCTTGGACTTCGAGCCGGCGCATGGTGCGCGCCAGGGCGAGCCGGCCGAGCGCGATCAGGGCCACGATCCAGAAGGCCTGCAGCGCGAGGCCGCCCAAGGCCTGCCACCCGGTGAACTGTGCCGAATAGAGCCGCATCGGAATGTCGAGCAGACCGGCCAGCGGTTGCAGCAGCAGCGCCGTCTGCCAGGCGTCGGGCAGCAGCGCCAGCGGCAGCAGGTTGCCCGACAGCACCACCACCAACGGCACCGCGAGCGCATTGATGCCGCGCTCGTTCAGCGCCGCCACGGCCGCCACGTTGAGCAGCATGACCATCGACGCCGACAGCAGCCATGCGAGCGCGGCGGACAGCACGAAGCCCGCGCCGGCGCCGATGTCGCGCGGCAGTTGCCAGCCCCATTCGCCCCATCCGAGCAGAGGCAGCGCCACCGCCGCGAAGCCCGCCATCAGCGCCAGCCGCGGCAGCATGCGAGCAGCGATCCAGCCCGCGCTGCGCACGTACCAGAGCGCATAGGCATCGACCGGCCGCAGCCGGTCGTAGGCGACCGAGCCGCTGCGCACGGCCTGTGCCACCTCCGGGTCGCCGGCCCAGGGCAGCAGCGTGAGCAGCCCCTGCGCGAGCCAGGTGTAGGTGATGGCGTGTGCCAGCGTCATCGGCAGCGGGTCCGCCGTGGCGCCGGCGTAGAAGGCCGCCAGCACCATCACCTTGATGCCGCCCCACCAGCACTGCGTGCCGAAGCCGGCCAGCGCGGCCGTGCGGTACTGCAGCATTTGCAGGAAGCGCGAGGCGAAGGCGGCGGTGTAGGGGCGGACGAGGTCGCGCCAGGTCATTTTTGGCATCTCCGGCGGCTCATGCTTCGGCCGCTCCGTGCATTGCGTAGAAGCGCGCGATGATCTCCTCGATCGCCAGGCCTTCGAGCCTGATGTCCTCGATCGCATGGTCGGCGGCGATGCGCGCGATCAGCGCCTGCGGGGTCACGCGCGCCGGATCGAAGCCCAGCACCGCCGTGCGCCCGTCGCGCGACAGCAGGCCGACGCCGGGCAGGTCGATCTGATCCGGCGCGGCGCCCGCGAAGTCCACCACCAGGCGCCGATCGGCCAGCACCTGGGCGCGCAGCGCCTCGATCGGGCTGTCGGTCAGCACGCGGCCGTGGCCGATGACGATCACGCGCTCGGCCAGCGCCTCGATGTCGTGCATGTCGTGGGTGGTCAGCAGCACGGTGGTGCCGCGCTCGCGATTGGCGCGCCGCACGAAGTCGCGCACCGCGAGCTTCGACGGTGCGTCGAGCCCGATGGTCGGTTCATCGAGGAACAGAAGGTCGGGCTCGTGCAGCAGCGCCGCCGCGATCTCGGCGCGCATGCGCTGGCCGAGCGACAGCTGGCGCACCGGCTGGTCGAGCAGCCGCTCGAGCTTCAGCAGCGCCACCAGTTCGTCGCGCGTGCGGCGGTAGCGCGCCGGCTCGACCCGGTAGATGTCGCGCAGCAGGTCGAAGCCCTCGCCCACCGGCAGGTCCCACCACAGCTGGGTGCRCTGGCCGAACACCACGCCGATGCGGCCGACGTGGCGCTCGCGGTCGTGGAACGGATCGCGCCCGTCGACCGCCACCTGCCCGCCGTCGGGGCGCAGGATGCCGGCGAGGATCTTGATGGTGGTCGACTTGCCGGCGCCGTTCGGGCCGATGAAGCCGAGCAGCTCGCCGCGCTCCAGCGCGAACGACACGCCGGACAAGGCCTCGACCGTGCGGTGGCGCCGATGCAGCACGCCCCGGATCGCGCCGATCACGCCCGGATCGCGCTCGGAGATGCGGTAGGTCTTGACGAGGCGGTCGACGAGGATGTGAGGCATGTGGCGAAGCGCCCGCTGTGCGCGGCGAGAAATCGGCGGGGGGCGAATTCTAGGGGTTCGTGCAAGCCCACCGGCGCGGTGGCGCCCCACCAAGGCGACGCACGGCGCAGGAGACCGCCGACATGCAGCGAGTACGGACGCGTGCGGGATCTGTCCGCGGCCCCGCGCTTTGCCAAATTTTGCCAAACAGCATAAGCTTGCGTCATGAGCACCATGAACGTATCCCTGCCGGACGCCATGAAGTCGTTCGTCGATGAGCAGGTGGTCGAACGCGGCTATGGCACAAGCAGTGAATATGTGCGCGAGCTCATCCGCAAGGACCAACAGAGGCTTCAGCTGCGCAGTCTGCTTCTCCGAGGAGGCCTCTCGGCGCCCGCCGCCGGGGCGGACAAGGCCTACTTCGATGGCCTGCGTGAGAGGGTGCGCGCCTCGGGCAAGAAACCAGATCGGGCCGGCAGCAAAAGGTGAAGGCAAAAACGGTCGTCCCGCGAGAACAGGCAAACCGAGACGTTGACGACGCCATTGCCGTCTACCTGGGAGAGGATGCGAAAAGTGCCGCCCTTAGCTTCATCGACGAGCTCGAAGCTGCCTACATCCACATCAGCCGGCACCCCGGCACGGGCTCCACGCGCTGCGCACATGAGCTCGACTTGCCAGGACTGCGCTTTTGGCCATTGGCTCGCTTCCCACACTTGGTTTTCTACTTCGAACAGCCAGACTGCATCGACGTCTGGCGCGTCCTCCACGGCCAGCGCGATCTACTTGCATGGATGCAGGCGTCGGACATAGGCTCCTGACCTGCGTGCTGGCGAACGCGAACGAGAGGCCGCTTTGACGTCAATCCGCGAAGACTTCGGTATCGACCTCGGTACTGCTCTGCGCGCGGTAGCGTTCACCGACCACGGTGCGCTGGTTGATCAGCGCATCGACCCGTGCGAACAGCTCGGGCGTCAACCGCGCCTCGGCGGCCTGCAGGTTCTCGTGCAGGTGGTCGAGGCTCGTGGTGCCGGKGATCGGGATGACGTGCTCGCCCATCGAGTCCTCKATCGGCACCGACTTGACCCAGAGGTGCACGATGACTTCGCGTTGTGCCTGGCTCAAGCGATCCGCCTTCACTATTTGCTCTCTTGCACGAAGGGGAGATTGCAGCGCTGCGACGGCATCGGGCCCAGAGGGCAGTAGTCGGAAGAGCCCGGATCGTCATGGCGCTGGTGGTAATCCTCGACGCTTTGATAACCAATTGCGGCCCAGTGGTCCCCGCCTTGCTTTGCGATCTCCATGACCTCGTACAGACAGGCCTTGCTGCGCTTCTTGAACCTGTAGGCGACGAAGGGCTTTTCACCCTTGAGGTCGCTCGCGATGACTTCGTATGGGCTCGCCTTGCAGACGCTGAACTGCGCCTGCCATTCGATGGTCCTGGCAGTGATGTTGACACGGCCGTAACACGCGCGCCCCCAACTCGGATAGCTTCCCGCGCAAGGCGGACCGGAGATCGCAGCTGACGTGAACCCCAACACGAGAGCGGCGACGCATGCCGAGAAAAGGGCCTTCATCGTGGACCTCTCTGCCTGACTGCATTCATCGCGTATTCAAGCTTCATCGAATATCTCGGATCGCCCTTCGGTTGGCCGTTGCCGTTGTAGCGCCTTGCCACCATTGAGAAGGTCCAAGGCTTCCAGTCAGCGACGATCTTCCGTATCGACGCCCTCTGGCATTTCAGCACCTGTCCCGCTCTGAGGCCATGAATCCCGGGGTTCAGCTTCTGCATGGTCTCGACAGTGCTGCGGTTCCTTCGTGCCAGCGTACTGAAGCTGTCCCCTGCGCCCGCCGTTACGTCAAATACGTTGGCGTCGTCGGGCACCGTGGTGAAGCCATAGTCGGCCATGCGCATGAGCAAGTAGCCGACGGCACATCATGGCCTTGACCGCAATCGCTGCCGGCCCGGTTGATGCCTTCTTTCCACTTCTGAAATCCGTCTTCGTCGCTGCCGCTTGCTGCCGTCGCCATGGACGCCTCCTTTTTCGATCGAACCGGTTCGGAGGCTACCGTGGGCAAGGTGGAAAACGAGCAGCGACTGGTCTCTTACCCAAACTCTCGGAAAATTCCGGTCACCTTTCGATCAAGTGCCAGCGGATGTGCGGCAGCCAGGCCCGCCTGTCGATGTAGTCCTTCAGGCCTTGGGCCGGCGGTCGAGCTCCGCCTGGGCGAAAAACGCGCTCGATTCCGTGCGAGGACCTGCCAAGCAGCGATGGGAGGGTGGGACTGTGGCCGTACGAGTTGATTCTGGACGAGGCGACATCTCGCGATCTAATGGAAGGGCTGCTCGAATGGGCGAAACCCTCGGGGATGAAGTTCAGGAT
>NZ_JBFUCI010000022.1:0-30622 GCF_056405335.1 Variovorax sp. P1_H12_2 | reverse complement strand
GTCATCATCGGCGGCCTGGGCTCCATCATGGGCAGCTTCTTCGGCGCTGCCTTCATCGTCCTCCTCCCCATCTTCCTGAGCCAGGCGCTGCCGGCCCTGGGTGCCCTCTTCGGGGCCCACGTGTCCGCGGCAGCCATCTCCCACGCCGAGTCCATGGTGTTCGGCGGGCTCATTGTCTGGTTCCTGATCGTCGAGCCCCACGGGCTGAGCAAGCTCTGGATGCTGGGCAAGCAAAAGCTGAGGGTATGGCCGTTCCCTCATTGACTGGCGGGTGAAGAGAGATCGATTTCGGCCGAACAAGTGCAAACAACAGGAGACACGATGAAAAAGACAATGGCAATCGCCGCCACCGTGCTGGCCGCGGTGATGTCGGCAGCTTCGGCGCCGGCAGTGGCACAGGACAAGCAGCAGTTCTTCCCGCTGCTGACATTCCGGACCGGCCCCTACGCCCCCAGCGGAACGCCGTGGGCCAACGGCTTCGTCGACTACTTCAAGCTGGTCAACCTGAAGGGCGGCATCAACGGGGTCCGAGTCGCCTGGGAGGAGTGCGAGACCGGCTATGCGACCGACCGCGGCGTGGAATGCTATGAGCGCCTGAAAGCAAAGAACGGCGGCGCCACGGTGTTCCAGACCATGTCGACCGGCATCACTTTCGCGCTCACCGAACGCGGCGCGGCCGACCGGATCCCGATCCTGACCCCCGCCTACGGCCTGAGCGAAAGTGCCGACGGCGAGGTGTTCAAGTGGAGCTTCCCCATCGGCGGCACGCACTGGGCATCTGCCGACACGCAGATCCAGTATGTCGCGCAGAAAGCCGGGGGCCTCGACAAGCTCAAGGGCAAGAAGGTCACCCTGCTCTATCACGACAGCCCCTTCGGCAAGGAGGCGGTCCCGGTCGTCACCGCCCGGGCGCAGATGCACGGCTTCGAACTGACTTCCATTCCGGTGCCATCGCCCGGGGTCGACCAGAAAGCCGCCTGGCTTCAGATTCGCCAGAGCCGGCCGGACTATGTGCTGCTCTGGGGCTGGGGCGTGATGAATTCCACGGCGCTCAAGGAGGCCCAGTCGACCGGCTACCCACGCAACCGATTGGTGGGGGTCTGGCCATCGGGCTCGGACTCGGACGTGAAGGGCGTCGCGGGCGCGGAAGGCTACAGCGCCGTCCTGATCCTGCCCGGGCCGGGTTTCGACTCCAGGATTGCGAAGGAAGTCCTGGAGAAGCTGCACGGCAAGGGAAATGGGTCGGGGCCGAAGGAAGAAGTGGGCGAGGCGCTCTACATGCGCGGCCTGATGAACGCGATGGTCGCGGTCGAGGGCGTTCGCCGGGCCCAGGAGAAGTTCGGCAAGGGCCAGGTGATGACGCCGGCGCAGGCACGCTGGGGCTACGAGAACCTGAAACTCGACGAGAAGCAGCTTGCAGAACTGGGCATCGCCGACGTGATGCGCCCCATCGCCACGACCTGCAAGGACCACATGGGGCCGTCCGCGGCGCGTGCCTACACCTGGAACGGGACCCGGTGGGATGTCAGCTCGGAGTGGCTCCATGCGGACCCGAGCGTGCTGGGGCCGCTGCTCAAGACGGCTGCGGACAAGTACGTCAGCGACAAGAAACTGGCCCCCCGAACCCCCGACGACTGCAATTCATAGGCAGCTTCGCGAAGCCGGCGCAGGCAGGCCGGCCACGGCCCCTGCCTGCTCTTCGGGATCCCATTCAATGAAAAGCATCGTTCTGAATGTCAATGGCATCGAGGTCATCTACAACCACGTCATCCTGGTGCTCAAGGGCGTCTCCCTGACAGTGGCCGAAGGCCAGATCGCAGCCCTCCTGGGCGGCAACGGCGCGGGCAAGACCACCACGCTGCGCGCCATTTCCAACCTGCTTCAGGGCGAGCGCGGCGAGGTCACGAAGGGCAGCATCGCGCTGCGCGGCGATCGGATCGAGAACCTGTCCCCGGCCGAGCTGGTGCGCCGCGGCGTGGTGCAGGTGATGGAGGGCCGTCACTGCTTCGCCCATCTCACCATCGAGGAAAACCTGATGACCGGCTCGTACACGCGAACCGACAAGGCAGAGATCGCGCGGAACCTGGAGAAGGTCTACAGCTACTTCCCGCGCCTGAAGACGCGGCGCAGCTCGCAGGCCGCCTACACCTCCGGCGGCGAGCAGCAGATGTGCGCCATCGGCCGTGCGCTGATGGCGAACCCCAGCGTCGTGCTGCTCGACGAACCGTCGATGGGACTCGCACCCCAGATCGTCGAGGAGGTCTTCGAGATCGTGAAAGACCTGAACCAGAAAGAGCAGGTCACCTTCCTCGTCGCCGAGCAGAACACCCACATGGCGCTCAAGTACGCCGACTACGGCTACATCATGGAAAGCGGCCGGATCGTCATGGACGGCAGCGCCGCGATCCTGCGCAACAACGAGGACGTCAAGGAGTTCTACCTGGGCATGGGTGGCGGCGAGCGCAAGAGCTTTCGCGACATGAAGTCCTACAAGCGGCGCAAGCGGTGGCTCGCCTGACCCTGCCGTCGCACTTTTCCTGTACCCACCAACATCAACAGAGAACTTTAGATGTACTTGCCCCTATGTATCTAAAGGTTTCATACTTTGAGATAAGCATCATAGAGGCCAGACGACAATGAGCAAGAATTTTGCAGGCATGACATTCACCCGCGCGCGGTGGGCCGCCGGCTTCGCGCTGGCCGCCTGCATGCTGGCCTTGACGGCCGTCCATGCGCAGGTCAAGGTGCTGGTGAACCCGGGCGACCAGGCCGAGCAATCGCGCGGTGCCACCATGACCCTGTGGCGCAACGCGATCGAGCAGGCACTGCGCAAGGAGCGCGTTGCCGATGTCGCCATCACGGGTTCGGCCGACATGACCAGCGACCTGAGCGCCACCCGCGCGCGCCTGCCGGATGTCGTCGTCGGACCGGCCCACCTGATCGGCTCCGCGGTGCGCTATGGCTACACGCCGGTGAGCGCGGTGGATGTGCGCTCGCAGGCCGTGCTGGTGGTGCCCGCCAACAGCACGATCGGCAATTTCCAGCAGGCCGCCGGCAAGCGCCTCGGCCTGCCGCTGCAGGACAGCCTGGTGACCTACCTGCTGCGTGGCGAGGCGATCGCCGCGAACACGACGATGAAGCGGCACTTCCGCGACCTGTACGAAACGCGCTACCAGGACGCCCTGCTGGTGTGCCTGCAGATCGGCCGCTGCGACGTCGTCGCTGTCGAGAAGGCGACCTTCGACAAATGGGTCGCTGCCGGTGCGCCGGTGAAGATGGTGATGGAGTCTCGCGATGTCCCGGGCCTGAGCGTTGCCATCAAGGAAGGCTCCAAGGTCTCAGCCGACATGCTGCGCGCCGACCTGGGCGATGCCGCACCGGGCACCAAGACCACGCGGGTGTCGGCGCAGGACTTCACGTACGTCTCCACCCTGGGCTACTTCACGCCGCGCGAACTCAAGGGCGCCAAGGTGGTCGACGCCAAGACCGTGGCCACCCTGCTGTCCAGCCGCAGCGCGAAGTACATCGACACCCGCAACGCCGCGGAATTCAAGGAGGCGCATGTGCCTGGCTCGGTGCTGATCCCCTACGTCGAGAAGTCGGCGAAGGACCCGGATTTCGCCGCCAACCTCGACGAGTTCAACGTAGCGGAACTGGGCCCCGACCGCAACGCCGAACTGGTCTTCGGCTGCAACGGGCCCGAATGCTGGAAGAGCCACAAGGCGAGCATCGCGGCGCTGAAGGCCGGCTACACCCACGTGAACTGGTTCCGCGGCGGCCTGCCCGAATGGCGGGCCGCGGGCCTGGCCGTGGACTCGGCGGCGAAGTAATCGCCGCACGGCGAGCGCGTAGTATCGGTTCCGACTTTCTTCCACCTCACACCCCTGATTCGAAAGAGCGTTTCTCATGACCAATCTGCCGTTTGCGCCCAATCCGATGCGTCGCGCGCTTCTCACCGGGACCGGCGCGGCCGTCACGATGGCCGCCGTCGGACCGTGGCGAACGGCCTTCGCCCAAGCTGCGGCCGCGCGGCCCCTGCCGGCCTTCGCGGCCTTCAAGGATGCGGGCGCGATGATCGTCCACAGCGCCAACACGATCGAGATGCGGCGCGGGCCGGCCGGCAACGGCGCGCTGACCACGGTCAACCAGCTCTACGTGCGCAACAACCYGGCGCCGCCGAGCGCCGAGATCGTCGCCAAGCCCGACGACTGGACGGTCCAGATCGAGGGCGTGCGGCGGCCGAAATCGCTCAGCGTGCGCGAGCTCAAGACCATGGGCACCGAGAGCGTGACCATGGTCCTGCAATGCAGCGGCAATGGCCGCGGCATGTTCCCCTCCAAGCCCAGCGGAACCCCATGGCAGACCGGCGCGGCCGGCTGCATCATGTGGACCGGTGTCCCGGTGCGCAACGTCGTGGCGGCGCTCGGCGGCATCAACCCGGGAATGAAGTTCCTGACCGGCACCGGCGGCGAGGTGCTGCCGGCCGGCATCAGCCCGAAGTCGAGGGTCGAGCGCAGCGTGCCGGCCGCCGTCTACGAGGACGCCGTGCTGGCCTGGGAGATCAACGGCCAGCCGATCCCGCTGGCGCATGGCGGCCCGCTGCGCCTCATCGTGCCGGGCTTCACCGGCGTCAACAGCGTCAAGTACGTCAAGCGGGTGGCTTTCACCGCGGCGGAAAGCGACTCGTCGATCCAGCAGACCGACTACCGCATGACGCCGACCGGCGAGGCCTCGCAGCGGCCGACCGACCCCTCGGTGTGGCAGATGCCGCCGAAGTCGTGGATCAACACGCCGCTGGCCGGCGCCACGGACCTGCGCGCGGGCGAGGAAGTCGTGGTGCGGGGCGTCGCCTTCGCCGGCGTCAACGCGGTCAAGCAAGTGGACGTCTCGATCGACGGCGGCCAGAACTGGCAGCGCGCGGCGCTCGTCGGGCCCGACCTGGGCCGCTTCGCCTGGCGCCAGTTCGAGCTGCCCGTGCGGCTTGCGGCCGGCAAGTACGTGCTGGCCAGCCGCGTCACCGACGTGCGCGGCAATGTGCAGACCGAGAACCGGGTCGAGAACAAGGGCGGCTACCTGAATTCGAGCTGGCGCGACCACGCCGTCTCCATCTCGGTGGCCTGAACGCCATGCGTCATCGCTTCTGGGGGGCCGTCGTCCTCGCCGGCCTGTGGATCGCGGGCGCCCATGCCCAGCCGGCCGCGGACGAAGGCCGCAAGCTCTTCCTGACCGGCGCGACGCCGGCCTGCGCCCTGTGCCACACGCTCAAGAAGGCGGGCGCCACGGGCCAGATCGGTCCCGACCTCGACGAACTGCAGCCGGATGCGGCCCGCGTCGAGAAGGCGATCCGAAACGGCATCGGCCCGATGCCCGCGTTCAAGACCTTGACCGACGAGCAGATCCGCACGCTGGCGCGCTATGTGGCGTCGGCGACCGGCGCGGCGCCCTGAGCGCTTTGTAGCGCGGCGGCCGCGGGGTGCCTATTTCGACGTCGAAGCCGCCGCTTCCATCCGTTTGCGAAGTTCGGCCATGGTCGACTCCAGGACCGTCGCCGGATTGAAGCTCGGCGGGAACGATCGCGGCGGGAACTCCTTGAAGGTCTCGGCGAACTTGAACACCTCCTCCATCAGGCCATACACCTGGCCGACGTGATTCAGCTGCCAATCCCAGAACGTGTTCGAGGTGATGTCGGCCCGCTCGAAGGGATCCTGGAACAGGTTGAAGATCTTCTGCAGCCGCAGCTCCGTGAACGGCTCCGCCCACACCTGCATCGTGCCTGGCACGCGCTGCTCGGCGCAGACGTACTTGTAGGCGCCCTGCCGGATCGCCACCAGCAGGCCGTCGTCGTCGGTGTAGAAGAACAGATCGCGCGCGCTTTTCACGCTGCTCTTCTTGCCCGCGGTGCCGMTCACCTTGCGCAGGAAGTCGGACTGGTCGTGGCCGTCGAGGTGAACCTTGTAGGTGTTGCCGTTCGCCTTGTAGCCCTTCTTGAGCTTTCCGACGATGTCGGGCTCGCCGGCGATCGCGCAGAGCGTCGGGATCCAGTCGTTGTGGCTCATCAGCTCGTTGGTGACCGTGCCGGCCTTGATGGCGGCCGGCCAGCGAGCGAGACAGGGGACCCGGAAGGCACCCTCCCAGTTGGTGTTCTTTTCCGAACGGAAGTGCGTCATGGCCGCGTCCGGCCAGGTGTTCATGTGCGGGCCGTTGTCGGACGAATACACCACGATCGTGTTGTCCGCGATGCCCATCTCGTCCAGCGCATCGAGCAGCGTGCCGATCGTGTCGTCATGTTCCATCATGCCGTCGATGTACTCGCTGTCGCCGTGCTCGTAGCGACCGCGATGCGCATCGCGCACGTGCGTGCGCAAGTGCATGCGGGTGGAATTGAACCAGACGAAGAACGGCTTGTCCGCGTCGTTCTGGCGCTTCATGAAGTCGATCGCCGCGGCCGAGGTCTCGTCGTCGATGGTCTCCATCCGCTTCTTGGTCAGGGGACCGGTGTCTTCGATGGTCTGCTTGCCGATCTTGCCGAAACGCGGGTCGACCGTCAGGTCGTCCTTGTCGCTTGCCTTGCACTTGAGAACGCCGCGCGGACCGTACTTGGCGAGGTAGGCCGGATCTTTCGGGTAGTCGGGCAGCTCCGGCTCTTCTTCGGCATTCAGGTGATACAGGTTGCCCAGGAACTCGTCGAAGCCATTGACCGTCGGCAGGCTCTCGTTGCGGTCGCCGACGTGGTTCTTGCCGAACTGGCCGGTCGCATAGCCCAGGTTCTGGAGCAAGCCGCCGATCGACGGATCGAGCTGGCTCATCCCCATCGGCGCGCCCGGAAAGCCGACCTTGGTGAGGCCGGTGCGCAGTCCATGCTGCCCGGTCAGGAAGGCCGCGCGACCCGCGGTGCAGCTCTGCTCGCCGTAGTAGTGGAGGAATCGAACGCCCTCTTTCGCGATGCGATCGATATGGGGCGTCTCGTAGCCCATGATGCCATCGCTGTAGGCGCTGATGTTCGTCACGCCGATGTCATCACCCCAGAGGACGAGAATGTTGGGTTTGCCGCCTGCGCCTTGTCCTGACTTTGTCGCCATCGAATACTCCTTGCGTTGATGTCGATCCCGAAGAGGGGAGATGCTGTCGTTGGCCATGGGCGTCGCCGATGGCCAGGAAGAAGCGCTCTCAAGCGCTTCCATAGGGCAGACTAACCTCTTCGTGCCAATCTTCAAATTGCACTTTGGTGCAACGGCGGATCGAGCAAGCCCACGGTGTGCCGCGCGATCATCAGTTCCTCGTCGGTCGGTATGACCCAGGCCGAGCAGCGGCCGGCGGCGCGGCTGATGCACGGGCCGCCGCCGTCGTTGGCGTCGTCGTCGAGCTGCATGCCGAGCCAGCCCAGTCGTGCGACGACGAGGCGGCGGATATCGGCGCCGTGCTCGCCGATGCCTGCCGTGAACACCACCGCATCCAGGCCACCCATGGCTGCCGCCAGCGACCCGATCTCGCGCACGATGCGGTAGACGAAGAGCTCGATCGCGAGGCGGGCGCGCGGCGCATCGCTGGCGCGCAGCACGCGCATGTCGCTCGAGACGCCGGAGACGCCGAGCAGACCCGACGCCGTGTAGAGCAACTTCTCGATGGCCCGCGCATCCATGCCGCGCTCGTTCATCAGGTACAGCAGCACCCCGGGGTCGATCGCCCCGCAGCGCGTTCCCATCGGCAGTCCGTCGAGCGCCGTGAAGCCCATCGTGCTGGCCACGCTGCGGCCGCCCTGCAGCGCGCACGCGCTGGCGCCGTTGCCCAGGTGCAGCGCGACCACCCTGGCCGACGCCAGTTCCGGCGCCACTTCCGGCAGTCGCGCCGCGATGTATTCGTAGGACAGGCCATGGAAGCCATAGCGGCGCACCCCGCTCGCGTACAGCTCGAAGGGCAGCGCGAACATCTGCGCGACCTCGGGGTTGCTGCGGTGGAAGGCGGTATCGAAGCAGGCCACCTGAGGCACGCCGGGCAGCGCTTCGAAGGCCAGGCGGATCGGCGACAGGTTGTTGGGTTGGTGCAGAGGCGCCAGTGGCGACAACGCGTCGAGCTGCTGCAGGACCTCCGGCGTGACGAGCACCGGCTGGGCGAAGGTGGCGCCGCCGTGCACCACGCGATGGCCGACGCCGCGCAGCACGATGCCCGGCACCCGTTCGCGCACGAAGCCGATCACATGGTGCAGCGCCGCGTCGTGCCCGAGCGCCGAGCCGGCGTCCCAGGCCCGATGGCCGATCTCCTGGCCCGCCGGATCCCTGACGGTGAATTCAGGCGCCGTGTCGAGCCCGTCGACCAGGCCGCGCAGGACCAGGCTCAGTGCCTCGCCGCGCATTTCGTACAGCGAGAACTTCAGGCTCGACGAGCCTGCGTTGGCGACCGCGACCATGTCACCGCCGGGCGTTGCAACAGACATTTTTCTCATCCTCCGGGAAAGCACGACACTTATAACCCCGACCCTGTTCACTGGAGCACCCATGGAGCCTTCGTCCGCCGCCGCGCATCCCCACTACGACCGCCTGATCGCCGCCGCGCGCGCCCTGCCACCGTTGCGCGTCGCGGTGGTGCACCCGGCCAACGAAGTGGCGCTGCAGGCGGCGCTCGAGTCGGCCCGGCTGGGCCTGGCCGCGCCGCTGCTGGTCGGGCCGCGCGCGAAGATCGAGGCCGCCGCGCGTGCGCTCGGGGCCGGGCTCGAGGGCATGCGGATCGTCGACGCGCCGCACAGCCACGCAGCCGCCGACATGGCGGTCGCGCTCGCGCTCCAGGGCGAGGTCGACGCGCTGATGAAAGGCAGCCTGCACACCGACGAACTCATGGCCGCCGTGGTGCGCCGCGAAGGAGGCCTGCGCACCTCGCGACGCATCAGCCACTGCTTCGTGATGGACGTGCCGGGCCACGCGCAGCCGCTGATCATCTCCGACGCGGCGATCAACATCGCGCCGACGCTGGAGGAGAAGGTCGACATCGTGCAGAACGCGATCGACCTCGCGCATGCCCTGCGGATGCCGGCCGTGCGCGTGGCGCTGCTCTGCGCGATGGAGACCGTGAATCCCAGGGTGCCGTCGACCCTCGACGCCGCGGCGCTGTGCAAGATGGCCGACCGCGGCCAGATCACCGGCGCGCAACTCGACGGCCCGCTGGCCATGGACAACGCGATCGACCCCGAGGCGGCGCGGATCAAGGGCATCGTCTCGCCGGTGGCGGGCCTCGCCAACGTCCTGATCGTGCCCGATCTCGACGCCGGCAACATGCTGGCCAAGAGCCTCAGCTTTCTTGCCGGCGCCTACGCCGCAGGCATCGTCCTGGGCGCGAAGGTGCCGGTGATCCTGACCAGCCGGGCGGACTCCGAAGCGGCGCGGCTGGCTTCGTGCGCGGTCGCCTCGATGCTGGTGAAAGCGGCGCGCGAGGGCTCGATCAAGGCGGTCGGCTGAAGAGGGCCCGCGCGCATCGCTCGCGCCGCGATGCGACCTACCGGACTCTCGTGACCGTCACGTTCACCGCGCCATGGTTGTTGAGGTAGGCGAACCAGGCGTCATTGGCGAACAGGAACAGCTCGGGCTCGACCTCGTCGCTCTGGCCTTCGTAGGTCCACACGGCGTGCTTCCCGATGGGGAACAGATGGGCATCGTTGCGACCGATCGCACCGATCAGCTGGAACCACCGGCCTTCCTTGCAGCGCAGCGCCCAGCGCGCCATCGACTGGGCGAAGCTGGGCTGGATCCTGCCGTCCGCGCTCGATGCCAGATGCCAGTCGAGCCATCGGCTGTCGTCCGCCGCGATCTCGTAGGTGGCGCCGGGCGAGAGCAGGACGCCGGTCGGGTTGTAGTGATTGCCGCTGGCGATCGAAAGCGGCCCGGACGAGTCGCCGATCGCGAGATGCATGGTCATGGTTGTCCCCCTTCGCAGGTCTGCCCCCCGACCGCACACGCCGCTCGAAGTCGCCCGTCGTCCGTCCTCGAGGACGACAGCGGCGCTGTGTGACGCGGCAGTTTACTCTTCAGGGCCCATCTTGTGCGGCCTCGGCGGCAGCTTCGCCTCGATCGCGTCCCTCGGGCGGCCGATCCAAGTCCGCCCGGCCTTTTTCCACCGGGCGGAATGCAGCTCAACGCTTTTGATCAGGCTGCTGGGGGGTGCTCGGGTTGCCTTGACCGGGCTGCGGCTTTCCTGGGTCGGTTTGCTGCTGCTGCCCGGGGCCGCTTGGTTGATTGCCCGGTTGATTCGGCGCGTTCTGTCCTGGTTGGTTTGCCATGTGTTACCTCTCGAGTGTTCGGAGCAACGTCACTCCGGATTTCAATGTAGGAAAGCCTTCTTCGTGCGTTCGTAGGCCCGTCATCAGCCACTGCGTAGGACAAGTGTCTACGCGACGCCGCCTACGCCGGCGTTGATGGAGCGCTGTCCTACAGCCGATCGGCATCCTCGGCTCCATACTGAAAATTCAGAGAGGAGATCCTCAACGAAGAACGGAGATTTCTGAAGTGAACACACTGACCGACGAAGACCACGAAGCGGCGCTGGACAGCCACCTTGTGTCGCGCGTGCCGCGGGACTGCACGGCGTGTTGCAACATCCTCCGCCATCTGCAGAATCCCGCCGACTTTGAATCCTCCGACAGGATTTCATTGCGGGACACGGGCAAATGAAAGCATCACCAGGAGCGCGCAGCTGGATGGCGGCGGGCGTTCGCCACGAACTGCTCATGCGCGCGTTGCCCGCTTTGCGACACGAGATGGCCGCCCCCGTGGCCGCAATTCGCATGGCGGTCCTGCTGATGAAGCACCAGCTGGCAAGTGCATCCACGGTCGACCCTGCGGCTCTGGCAGCGCGGGCGGCAGGCATCGAGGACCAGGTCGCGGCGCTCCCGGCCGGCAAGCAGTTCCTGCGCGGTTTGGAACTCTCGAGCGATGGGGAAAGCATCACGCGCAGCGACCTCGTGGCGCAGGGGACTGCGCTCATGCGCGTGGCTTTCGATMTCCGCGGCATCAGCCTCCGTGTCGGCGACGAGTTGTCGAGCCAAGGCGGGCCGCGATTCCCGAACAGCGCTGCACTGCTCTATATGTTCCTGGGCGCGCTCGGCTATCTGAACGACAACGCGGAACATGTCGACGCGATCTGTATCGAGGCCGAGGGTGTCGATGCGTTGCGCTTCTCTGCGCGGCATGGCGAAGCACCCATCACCGATTCGCCGGATGACGCCCATGGCGCGCCGCGTGCGCTTGCCATCGATGCCGTCGCGCTGCAATTGCTGGCGGATGGGCTGGGCTACGCAGCATGGATCCTTCCCGATTCGGTGCATTTCGCGCTGAGGCCTGTGCCGCATCCTGCCGAGACTCGCGCGGCACCGGCGCTAGATCGCCCGGAGCAGTCAGCCCGCGGGTCCGGCTAGCGCGCGTCTGTCCTTCTCAGCCGCCTACTTCAGGCTTGGCAGCTTGTCGGCTGAGATATGGGTGAGTCGCCCCCGAGCGGCAACCCCGGACTTGAGGTCTGCGCCAGCCGCCTCGGAGATCTCGGCCGCATGATCTGCGAACACTTCCAGGCACTGCTGTGCATTCAAGTTCGTGTCGCCGGCCAGATCGGCCAGGGTATCCGGGACGACAATGAATTCAGCACTCCCGTCCTCAGACTCTGCCTCGAATACCACGCCGGTGCCGCGCAAACTGATCTCCCATCGAGCGTTGGTGATGTTCGTCATTTCAACCTCCGGTGTTTGGAAGACCAGTATGAACCAATCCACCCAGGTCACCCGCACTCGATCCGCAACGTCGCGCGGCTAAGTCAGCTTGTCAATGCGATGTCTCGCTTCGGCAGTGGCCTCTATCACCGCGGCGGCCTCAGACCTGTGGCCAGGCTGGACTTGCTCAGCGAACAACAACTGGCCGTCGATTTCAAATCGCCAACGCCAAGTCCCAATTGCCCGGGTCGTGGTGATCACCACAGTGTGGCCTTTGTACTCGAAGCGTTTTTTCAACGTCTGCATGTGAGTCATCCCTGCTCTGAGCAAACAGTATGGAGGTGCACCCAATCCCCCTCTCGCAGCGATGTATCGCACGGCGCTTGACGGCAGCATGGCGCACTCGCGGCGCGTGATCCCCCAGGGCCTCGGGATCAGCTTCTCCGGCACCGTGTGGGGTTCGATCCTCCGCGCGTTCACCCGATTTCGACCAGCACCCTTGCTTCGTGCTCGGGATCTGGGGCGGTCATGCCCCTGGGTGCGGCGCAGGACTGACCGGCGCGCTGTCCGCACACAGGTGGTCGACCAGGCTGCGCGCGGCAGGCGACAGGGCCTCGATCGACCGCACGCAGACCATGAGCTGCCGCCGCACCCAGGGCTCGTCGAGCGCCACGGCGCGGATGCCCAGGGACGACAGGTAGAGGCGCGCGCTCCGGCGCGGCAGCACGCCGACGCCCATGCCGGCCGCCACCATCAATGACATGGCGTCGTAGCCGCTGACCTGGATACGCAGGCGCAGCGGCAGGCCGATCTCCGCCGCCGCCTTGTGCAGCTGGTTGTTGACCGCGCTGCCCGGATGCGCGCCCACGAACTCGTACGCCAGCGCCTCGCGCAAGCTCGCCTTCCTGCGCCGTGCCAGCGGATGCTCGCGCGGCACGATCAGCACCAGTTCGTCCTCCCGGTACGGCAGCACGGTCAGCGCTTCGCCATAGGAGCCCGCATTCAGGATGCCGATGTCGGCCGTGCTGTCGGCCACGGCGCGCGCGATCGCCGAGCTGATGCGCTCCTGCAGATGCACCTGTACCAGCGGCGCCGTCGCCATGAAGCTGCGCAGGTCGTCCGGCAGGAACTGGGTGATGGCCGAGATATTGGCAAAGACCCGCACGTGGCCGCGCAGGCCGCTCGCATAGCCGGCCATCTGCTCGGCGATGTCGTCCAGGCCGTTGAGGACGCCGCGCGCGAGACCGAGCAGCGCGTGCCCGGCGGCGGTGGCCTGCGCCCCCTTGTTGCTGCGCTGGAACAGCACCGTGTCGAGCGCGTCCTCGAGCTCGCTGAGGCGCTTGCTCACGGCCGCCGGTGCCAGGTGCTCGCGCAGCGCGGCGGCGGCGATGGTGCCCTCCTCCATGACCGCCACGAAGAGGCGCAGAGAGACGGGATCGAGCTTCATGGAGCAGCCATTACACACCATCGCGATCCGCGATGGCAGCCTCGCCAATCACCGCTTTGCAGCGTGCCGGGGGCTGGCCATCATGCCTACCCCATGAACGCTGCTTCCCCCCTCCCGCCCCTTTCCTCATCCGCGCCCGCGGCGTCCGCTGCCCTCGCCGGCCTGCGGGTGGTCGAGATGGGTCAGCTGATCGCCGGCCCCTTCTGCGGCAAGACGCTCGGCGAGTTCGGCGCCGACGTCGTGAAGATCGAGACGCCGGGCAGCGGCGACCCGCTGCGCAACTGGCGCATGCTGCAGGATGGCACCTCCGTCTGGTGGCAGGTGCAGTCGCGCAACAAGCGCTCAGTGGCGATCGACCTGCGCTCGCCCGAAGGCCAGGACATCGCCCGCCGGCTGATCGGCGAAGCCGACGTGCTGATCGAGAACTTCCGGCCCGGCACGCTCGAAGGCTGGGGCCTGGGCTGGGAAGACCTGCGCCGGACCAACCCGGGGCTGGTGATGCTGCGCATCTCGGGCTACGGCCAGACCGGCCCCTACCGCGACCTGCCCGGCTTCGGCGCCATCGGCGAGGCCATGGGCGGGCTGCGCCACCTGACCGGCGAGCCCGGGCGGGTGCCGGTGCGCGTGGGCGTCTCGATCGGCGACACGCTGGCGGCGCTGCACGGCACCATCGGCGTGCTGCTGGCGCTCTACCACCGCAAGGTGCACGGCGGGCCCGGCCAGGTGATCGACGTGGCGCTGCACGAGGCGGTGTTCAACGTGATGGAAAGCCTGCTGCCCGAGTACAGCGCCTTCGGTGCGGTGCGCGAGGCGGCCGGCAGCGCACTGCCCGGCATCGCGCCGTCCAACGCCTACCGGTGCAGCGACGGCTACGTGCTGATCGCGGGCAATGGCGACAGCATCTTCCGGCGGCTGATGGAGACGGCGGGGCGGCCCGACCTGGCGGCCGCGCCGGATCTGCAAGGCAATGCCGGGCGGGTGGCGCGCGTCGACGAACTCGACGCCGCGATCGCCGCCTGGACGCTGCCCCAGCCTGTGGCCGAGGTGCTGAAGCGGCTGGCCTGCGCCAACGTGCCGGCCGGCCGCGTCTACACCGCGCAGGACATCCACCAGGACCCGCACTACCGGGCACGCGACATGATCCTGCGCCAGACCACGCGCGACGGCCACGAGATCGACGTGCCCGGCATCGTGCCCAAGCTGTCGAACACGCCCGGCAGCGTGCGCTCGTCGGCACCGCGGCTCGGCGACGACACCGACGCCGTGCTGCGCGAGGCCGGCCTGACACCCGAACAGATTTCCCTGCTCCGCGCGAAAGGCGCCATCGCATGAATCCGCAAGACAGCTGGACCGGCGCACGCCGCCGCATCCACATGCAGGAGGTCGGCCCGCGCGACGGCCTGCAGATGGAATCGGCCTTCGTGCCGACCGCCGACAAGATCGCCTTGATCGATGCGCTGTCGGCCGCCGGGCTCGCGAAGATCGAGGCCACCGCCTTCGTCTCGCCCCAGGCCATTCCCGCGCTGCGCGATGCCGAGATCGTGCTGCGCGAGATCGCCCGCACCCCGGGCATGGTCTACACCTGCCTGGTGCCGAACGTGCGCGGCGCCGAGCGCGCGGTCGAAGCGCGCGCCGACGAGCTGAACCTGGTGATGTCGTGCAGCGAGACCCACAACCTCGCCAACCTGCGCATGACCCGGGCCCAGTCCTTCGCGGCGCTGTCGGAAGTGATCGCGCTGGCTCGGCAGGCCGAGGTGCCGGTCAACGTGTCGCTGTCCTGCGTGTTCGGCTGCCCGATGGAAGGCGACATCGACCCGGCGGCGGTGCTCGACTGGGCGGAGCGCTTCATGGCCGCCGGCGCGCGCGGCATCACGCTGTGCGACACCACCGGCATGGCCTTCCCGACCCAGGTGGCGCAGACGGTGCGGGCGTTCCGCGGGCGGCTGCCCGACGCCGAGCTGACGCTGCACTTCCACAACACGCGCGGCATGGGCCTGGCCAACGTGCTGGCTTCCATCGACGCGGGTGCCGACCGCTTCGATGCCTCCCTCGGCGGGCTGGGCGGCTGCCCCTATGCGCCCGGGGCCAGTGGCAACGTGTGCACCGAGGAGATCGTGCACGCGCTCGAGCTGATGGATTTCGACACCGGCTGCGACCTGCCGCTGCTGCTGCGGGCGGCCGAGCGGTTGCCGGCGTTGATCGGCCACGACATCCCGAGCCAGATCGTCAAGGCCGGCCGCAGGCTCGACCTGCACGCGCCACCGCCCGACTTCGCGCTCTGGCGCGACCGGGCCCTGGCGCGCGATGCCGGCCCGGCGACCTGAGACATCGCCTTTTTCAAAGATCACAAAAGGAGACTTCCATGACAACCTCGCACCACATCTCTCGCCGCGCGCTAGGCCTCGCGACGATCGGCATCGCGGCCTTCGGGCTGGCCCCGGCGCTGCACGCGCAGGCGCCGGCCGGCTATCCCAGCCGGCCCGTGATGCTGCTGGTGCCCACGGCCGCGGGCGGCACCACCGATATCGCGGCGCGCATGCTCGGCGTGCCGCTGGGCAGCGCGCTGGGCCAGACGGTGGTGGTCGACAACAAGGGCGGCGCCAACGGCGCCATCGCGGCGGTGGCGGTGAAGCGCGCCGAGCCCGACGGCTACACGCTCCTGATGCAGTACTCGGGCTATCACGTCATCACCCCGCTGGTCAGCAAGCAGGCGCCGCAATGGGAGGCGAAGGACCTCACGCCGGTGGCCAACGTGCTGTCGGCGCCGCAGATCGTCGTCGTGCGCGCCGACCTGCCCTTCAAGACCATGGCCGAGCTCGTGGCCTTCGCGAAGGCGCACCCCGGCAAGCTCAACTACGCCTCTTCAGGCAACGGCTCGCTGCAACACGCGACCGGAGCGATGCTGGAGCAGCAGGCCGGCATCAAGCTGACCCACATCCCGTACAAGGGCACCGGCCCGGCGCTGCAGGACCTGCTGGGCGGCCAGGTCGACATCACCTTCGGCACGGCACCGCCCTTCGTGCCGCACATCCAGTCGGGCAAGCTGCGGGTGCTGGCCACCACCGGAAAGACCCGCCTCGCGAGCCTGCCCGAAGTGCCGACGACCGCCGAGGCCGGCCTGCCCCAGCTCGACGCCACCTCGTGGTTCGGCGTGTTCGCGCCCGCCAGGACGCCCAAGCCGATCATCGACAAGCTGACCGCGGAGATCGCGAAGACCGTGTCCACCCCCGCCTTCAAGCAGAAGGCGCAGGAACAGGGTGCGACCGCCGACTACCTGAACCCGCAGCAGATGGACGCGCTGGTGAAGGCGGAGACGGTGCGCTGGGCGGAGGTCATCAAGGCGGCGCGGATCGAGGCAGACTGAGCGCCAGCCGCCCCGGTGTGCAGGTGCGCGAACTCGCCGACGCCCGGTCGGCAATGCTTCGACAGCCGGAGGGTCTTCGGGCGCGAATACCATGGCCATCATGTCGCACTCATCCGGTTTCCGACGCACGGCCGCATGCGCCATGGCGCTGGTCGCCGCCTTGCTCGCGGGCTGTGCGAGCGACCCCTCGCGCGTGCAGCCCGGCGCCGGCCGCGACCAGGTGCTTGAGCAGCTGGGGCCGCCCACGGCCGTCTATCGCACCCCGACCGGCGATCGGCTGCAATATTCACGCGGCCCCGCCGGCTTCCAGGTCAGCAACGTCGACCTCGACACCTCGGGTCGCGTGCGATCGGTCAGGCAGGAGCTCGACGAAGGCCTGTTCGGCAGCACGATCCGGCCCGGCGAGTGGCGCGTGGAGGACGTCCTCTTCACCTACGGGTCACCGTTCGAACGCACGCGCGTGACCTCTTTCGACGGCACCGTGTGGTCCTGGCGCTACCTTCACATCAACAACCGGCGGCTGCTCTACATCTACGTCGACCCCACCGGACGGGTCGACCACTACAGCGTCGGCGACGATCTGGAGCGCGAACGCTGGCGTTGGTAGGCCGGATCCGGAATCCGACCAGATCCCGCGGGCCGCCGTCTCGCGCACATAGTCCGAAAAACCCCTCGCCGGCCGCCTCAACGCGCGCTGCACGCCGTCGGCGACCGACGCATTGCGCCCATCCAGCACCTCGGTGAAGAGATAGCGGATGAGATCGGCGAAGCCTGGCGGCAATGGCGCCTGCTGCAGCGCGGCAATGTAGTCTTCCATCGGCACTTCGACGAAGTCGATCCGGCGCCCGGTGGCGCGGCCGATCTCGGCGATGGCGTCGGCGAAGGTCCACAGCCGGGGACCCGTCACTTCATAGAGCTGGCCCGCATGGCCGTCTTCGGCCAGCGCCGCGACCGCGATCTCGGCGATGTCGGCGGCGTCCACGAAGGGCTCGCCGACCGCACCCACAGGCAGCGCGACGACGCCCGAGAGGATCGGGTCGAGCAGATAGCCTTCGCTGAAGTTCTGGCAGAACCAGCTGGCCCGGATCAAGGTCCAGTCGACGCCCGAACGGCGCACGATGTCTTCGCAGCGCTGGGCTTCGGGCTCGCCCCTGCCGGACAGCAGGACGAGCCGCGTCACGCCGCTTCGCACCGCCAGGTCCGTGAAAGCCTGGATCGCGGCCGGCGCGCCCGGCGCCGCAAGGTCGGGGTGGTACGCGATGTAGGCCGCATCCACGCCTTCCAGTGCCGCGGGCCAGGTCCGGGCGTCGTCCCAGTCGAAGCCGGGCACGGCGGCGCGCGAACCGATGCGCACGCCGAGGCCCCGGGCCTGCAGCCCTTGCGCCACGCGGCGGCCCGTCTTGCCCGTGCCGCCGAGGACCAGTTTCAAGACTTCTTTCATGATCGTCTCCTGAGGGTGGGTGGAAGAAGCTCCGATGTTGGCCGGGGATGCGGACCCGGCGGTTGCAGGCCGTCGCTCGTTCATGCCCGATCGTCCAAAACGATGGACGCGCCGCCGCTGGCGCGCGGATACTGCGGCCATGCTCGACGCCATGACAACACCCGCCGATCCGCTGGGCGAAGCGCTGCACTTCCTGCGCATGAGCGGCACCTTCTATTGCCGCTCGGAATTCACGGCGCCGTGGACGCTCGGGCTGCCGGCGATGGACAGCTGCCTGATGCTCCATGTCGTGACCTCGGGCGAGTGCCGGCTGGAGATCGACGGCGCCGAACCCTGTGCTCTCCGGACCGGCGATCTCGCGCTGGTGCCGCACGGCGAAGGCCACAAGCTGAGCTGCGGCGCGGGCGCCCTGCCCAGCCAGCTGTTCGATCTGCCGCGCGAACTCGTCAAGGACCGCTATGAAGTCCTGCGGCATGGCGGCGGCGGCGCGGCCACCTCGATGATCTGCGCCGCGGTGCGCTTCGACCACGCCGCCGCGCATCGGCTGCTGGAGGCCCTGCCGCGCGTGATCCGCGTCGATGCCTGGGATTCCCCCGAGAAGGACTGGCTGCAGAGCACGCTGCGCCTGATCGTGGCCGAGGCCCAGGAACTGCGCGCCGGTGGCGAGACGATCATCACGCGGCTGGCCGACATCCTCGTGATCCAGGCGATCCGCGCCTGGCTGGCGAGCGACCCCGCCGCGCAGACCGGCTGGCTCGGCGCGCTGCGCGACCGGCAGATCGGTCGCGCCATCGCGCTCATCCATCGCGACCCGGCGCGCCACTGGACCGTCGAATCGCTGGCACGCCAGGTCGGCATGTCGCGCTCGGCCTTTGCGGCGCGCTTCACGCACCGGGTCGGCGAGCCCGCCATGCAGTACGTGGCGCGCTGGAAGATGCATGCGGCCGAAGCCTGGCTCAAGGATGAAGAGACGCCGCTGGCCGAGCTCGCAAGCCGCGTCGGCTACGAGTCCGAGGCCGCGTTCAGTCGCGCCTTCAAGCGCTTCACCGGCGTCTCGCCGGGGTCGGTGCGGCGCGCCACGTTTCGCGAAGTTCGGATCCAATCGACCTCATGACCTCCCCTCTCCCTTCCGGAACCGAACCCGAGCCCGCGCCCACGGAGCCCGCAGATCCTCGTCTGTGGCTCGAGGAGGTCGAAGGTGCCGACGCCCTGGCCTGGGTCCGCCAGCGCAATGCCCGGACCCTGCGCACCCTGGCGGCCAGCGACGAATTCGCCAGCACGCGGGCCGCGGTGCGGGCGGTGCTCGACTCCGAGGCGAAGATTGCCGAGGTCTCCAGGCTGGGCGACCTCTATTACAACTTCTGGAAGGACGCCGCCCACCCGCTGGGCCTGTGGCGGCGCACCACGCTGGCCGAGTACCGGAGCGCGAATCCGGCCTGGGAGACGGTGCTCGACCTCGACGCCCTCGCCGCGGCGGAGGACGTCCACTGGGTCTGGCACGGAGCGACGGTGCTGCGGCCGGCCTTCCGCAAGGCGCTCGTGAGCCTCTCGCGCGGCGGATCCGATGCCGACGTGACGCGGGAGTTCGACCTGGTGGCCAAGGCCTTCGTGGCGCCCGAACACGGCGGCTTCTTCCGCCCGGAGTCCAAGGGCGGCCTGGGGTGGATCGACGACGACACCGTGTATGCGTTCGCCACCCTCGGGGACGGCGCCTCCACCACGTCGGGCTATCCGCGGGTCGCCCGGCGCTGGACCCGGGGCACGCCCCTGGAATCCGCCCGCACGGTGTACGAGGGCCTGGCCGACGACATGTACATCTCGGCCTTCCGGATGCACACCCCGGGTTTCGAGCGGGACTTCGTGTCCCGGTCGCTCGCGTTCTACAGTTCGGAGCTCCTGCTGGTGACGAAGGGCGGCCAGTTGCAGAAGGTCGATGCCCCCTTGTCGGCCGAACTCAGCGTCAGACGGGAGTGGCTGCTGATCGAACTGCGTGAACCGTGGACCGTGGATGGCCGCAGCTACGCCGCCGGATTCCTGCTGGCGACGCAATTCGATCGTTTCATGCAGGGCGAGCGCGACTTCGCCGTCCTGTTCGAACCGGGCCCGACGCGCTCGCTGGCGGCAACGACCTGGACCCGCAGCCAGCTGGTCGTCAACGTGCTCGACCACGTGAAAAGCCGCCTGCACGTCCTGACGCCGCCGGCCGCCGGCACCGGGCCCTGGGAGCGCAGCGAATTCGTCGGCGCCCCGGCCATCGGCAGCGTGCACGCGCGAGCGGTCGAAGCGGACGAATCCGACGACGTCTGGCTCACTGCCACCGACTACCTCACCCCCTCGACCCTGTCGCTGGCGACCGTGGGCCAGGCGCCCGAGCTGCTCAAGTCCATGCCGGCCTTCTTCGATGCCAGTGGGCTGGCGGTCGAGCAGCACTTCGCCGCCTCGGACGACGGCACCCGCGTCCCGTATTTCCTGGTGGGCCCGGCGGACCTGGTGCGCGACGGCACGGCGCCGACGCTGCTGTACGGCTACGGCGGCTTCGAGATCTCCCTGACCCCGGGCTACTCCGGTGCGCTCGGTCGGGCCTGGCTTGCGCAGGGCGGCGTGTACGTGGTGGCGAACATCCGCGGCGGCGGCGAATACGGGCCGCGCTGGCACCAGGCAGCGCTGCGCGAGAACCGCCACCGCGCCTACGAGGATTTCGCCGCGGTGGCGGACGACCTGGTGGCCCGCCGGATCACCTCGCCAGCCCACCTCGGAGCGCAGGGCGGCTCCAACGGCGGGCTGCTCGCCGGCATGATGCTGACCCGCTACCCGGAGCGCTTCGGCGCGGTGGTCATCGAGGTGCCGCTGCTGGACATGCGGCGCTACGCCCGCCTGCTGGCCGGCGCCTCCTGGATGGCCGAGTACGGCRATCCCGACGACCCCGCGCAGTGGGCCTTCATCCGGACGTTTTCCCCCTATCACCTGTTCGATGCGCACCGCGCCTGCCCGCCCGTGCTGTTCACCACCTCGACCCGGGACGACCGGGTGCACCCGGCGCATGCCCGGAAGATGGCGGCGGCGATGATCGAGGCGGGCAAGGACGTGACCTACTACGAGAACATCGAGGGCGGCCACGGCGGCGCCGCGAACAACGAACAGGCCGCCACGATGCAGGCCCTGGCCTACCGATTCCTGTGGGAGCGGCTCGGCCCCCGCGACCACCAGCCGCTTCGCCGCTAGACTCCACGCAGTGTGCGCGACTCGCGCATCCACCCCTGATCGCAGGAGGCACTTGCCCCATGGCGGAGTCCCGGTCCCGGCCACTGTCGATGCAGGCGCTGCGCGCCGGCACCGACCTGCGCGAACCCTTCGAGCGCGTGATCGACAGCGGGCTGCGCCTGAATGCGTCGTGCAGCGAGAGCGAGCTGCACCGCGTCCTGGTCGACGAGGCGGCGGAACTGAGCGGTGCGCAGCGGGTGCTGCTGGTGCTCGAGGCCGATGGCGGCCCGCGCATCGCCGCGTCGATGCTGCCGCCAAGTGAAGATGCCGCCACTGTGCTGGCCGCGATCGAACCCTGGCTCGGCGAAACCCGCCGCACGCACGCCGCGAGCCTGCGTCATGGGCCCGAAGGCGCCGCCCCCCTGCTCCAGCGCTCGTGCCTGATCGCCCCGCTGGTCGCGCAGCGCGAGCTGCTCGGCCACCTCTACGCGGACATCGAAGGCCCGGCCGGTCGCTTCCATGGGTCGGACCGCGAGTTGCTGAGCCGGCTGGCGAGCCAGGCCGCCGCGGCCCTGGCCCACATCCGCTCCCGCGAGCGCCTGGAACGCCAGGTGGCCGAGCGCACGGCCCAGCTCGCGCAACGCGCCGGCGAGCTCAGCTTCATCAACAGCATCCAGCAAGGCATGGCGGCCGGGCTGGAATTCCAGGCCATCATCACCATGGTCGGCGACAAGCTGCGCGAAGTGTTCGATAGCGGCGACGTCAGCATCCTGTGGTGGGACGACAAGACCAACCTCATCCAGGCGCTGTACCGCTACGAACACAACCTGCCGCTGCCGCTGCCGCCGGCGCGGCCCTTGCAGCCGGACGAACCGGCGCAACGGCTGCTCCACACGCGCCAGGTCGGCGTGGCGAACACGCGCGAGGAGCAGACCCGGGCCGGCCTCAAGCCGGCCCCGGGCACCGATTGGGCGCTGTCGATGGTCGCCGTCCCGATCGTCGGCAGCGACCGCGCCCTGGGGATCATCGGGCTGCAGAACCACGAGCGCGAATACGCCTTCGGCAGCAGCGAGATCCAGCTCCTCGAAACGGTGGCCGCGAGCATGGGCGTCGCGCTCGAGAACGCGCGCCTGTTCGACGAGACCCAGGAGGCCCTGGCGCACCAGACCGCGGCGGCCGAGGTGCTGAAGGTCATCAGCGGCTCGCCGACCGACGTGCAGCCGGTGCTGGACACGGTGGCCGAGCGCGCCGGCCAGTTGTGCCGGGCCGAAGGCAGCCGGGTCTGGCTGGCGGTCGGCGACCGGCTGCGCGCGATGACGAGCTATGGGCCGGCGTACGGAGGCGACTCGGCGGGCCTGGAGCTGCCGCTGCGCGCCAGCTCGATCGCCGGGCGCGCMTTCCTGGAGCGCCGTTGCGTGCATGTCGAAGACGTCGTGCCGCTGCTCGCCACCGAGTATCCGGACGTGCGCGAGCTGCAGGCGCGCAACGGCTTCCGCACGGTGCTGGCCGTGCCGATGCTGCACGACGGCCGGTCGGTGGGCGTGATCTCCCWGCTGCGCAACCAGGTGCGGCCTTTCGCGCCGGCCGAGATCGGGCTCGTCCAGACCTTCGCCGACCAGGCGGTGATCGCCATCGAGAACGTCCGGCTGTTCAACGAGACCCAGGAGGCGCTGGAACGCCAGACCGCGACCGCCGAAGTGCTCCAGGTCATCAGCGGCTCCATGGAGAACGCGCAGCCCGTGTTCGACAAGATCCTGGAGAGCTGCCAACGCCTGTTCTCCGGTTCCCAGATGGGCATCTCGCTGATCGGGTACGACGGGCAGGTGCACCTGGGCGCGCACCGCGGCTCGGCCCGCGAGGCACTCGAGAAGTACTATCCGCGGCCCATCGACCACACGCCGATCGGGCAGGCCATGGGGGGCCCCGACATCGTCCACATTCCGGATGCGCTGGCCGAACCGCAGCTGCCCCAGTTCATGCGCCAGGTGGCGGAGAAGGTCGGTACCTACGCGATCATGATCGCCCCGCTGATGTGGGAGGGCCGCAACATCGGCTCGATCCACGTGACCCGCCAGCCGCCGGGGCCGTTCGCCGAGAAGGAAATCAAGCTGCTGAAGACCTTCGCCGACCAGGCCGTGGTCGCCATCCAGAACGCCGCGCTGTTCAAGCAGGCGCAGGAGGCGCGCGCCGCGGCCGAGGCCGCCAACGCCGCCAAGAGCGCGTTCCTGGCGACGATGAGCCACGAGATCCGCACACCGATGAACGCGGTGATCGGCATGAGCGGCCTGCTGCTCGACACCACGCTCGACGCCGAGCAGCAGGACTACGTCKCGACCATCCGCGATTCGGGCGATGCGCTGCTGACCATCATCAACGACATCCTSGACTACTCGAAGATCGAGGCCGGGCGCATGGACATCGAGTCGCATCCGTTCGACCTGCGCGACTGCGTGGAGACGGCGCTCGACCTCGTCAGCACCCGCGCGACCGAGAAAGACCTCGACACGGCCTACGTGTTCGAGGGCGACGTGCCGGCCGCCGTGAGCGGCGACCTCACGCGGCTGCGGCAGGTGCTGCTGAACCTGCTGAGCAACGCGGTGAAGTTCACCGAGACCGGCGAGGTGGTGCTGACCGTCAGCGCCGAGGCCGCGTCCGCCGGCAAGGTGACGCTGACCTTCGCCGTGCGCGACACCGGCCTTGGCCTGTCGCCGGAGGGCATGGGCCGGCTGTTCCAGTCGTTTTCGCAGGCCGACTCCAGCACCACCCGCAAGTACGGCGGCACCGGCCTGGGCCTGGCGATCAGCAAGCGGCTGGCCGAGCTGATGGGCGGAACGATGTGGGCCGAGAGCAACGGCGTGGGCAGCGGCTCGACCTTCTTCTTCACCATCGAGGTGCCGACCGCGCAACTGCCGCCGAGCCGGCGTCGCGACTTCATCGGCGTGCAGGCCGAACTGCGAGGAAAGCGCCTGCTGATCGTCGACGACAACGCCACGAACCGGCGCTTGCTCTCGCTGCAGACCGGCCGGTGGGGCATGGACCCGCGCGCCACCGAATCGCCGGCCGAGGCCTTGCGCTGGCTCGGAGAAGGCGAGCGCTTCGATCTCGCGATCCTCGACATGCACATGCCCGAGATGGACGGCATCGACCTGGCGCGCCGCATCCGCGCGAAGCACGCGGGCCTGCCGCTGGTGTTGTTCAGCTCGGTGGGCCGGCGCGAGGCGGGCGACGCCGAATCGCTGCTCGACGCCTACCTGGCCAAGCCGATCCGCCAGTCGCACCTGTTCGACACGCTGGTGAGCCTGCTGGCGCCCGACGCGGCCGCCAAGCCCGCGGCCGGCGGCCCGGGCAAGCCGCAGATCGACCCGTCGATGGCCGCACGCCATCCGCTGCGCATCCTGCTGGCCGAAGACAACGCGGTGAACCAGAAGCTCGCGATGCGCCTGCTGCAGCAGATGGGCTACCGGGCCGACCTCGCCGCCAACGGCATCGAGGCGGTGGAATCGGTGCAGCGCCAGGCCTACGATGTGGTGCTGATGGATGTGCAGATGCCCGAACTCGACGGACTGGACGCGACGCGGCAGATCTGCACGCTGCTGCAGGCGGCGCAGCGTCCGCGCATCGTGGCGATGACGGCCAATGCCATGCAGGGCGACCGCGAAATGTGCATGGCCGCGGGCATGGACGACTACCTGACCAAACCGATTCGCATCGACCGGCTGGTCGAAGCGCTGACCAGCGTGCCGGCACGAAAGGACCGAACGACATGAACACCACCGACCAGCGCGGGGGGCCCATGAGCGATGCCTCCATCGACCGCGCGACCTTCGCCGAACTGCAGGACACCGCGGGAGCCGATTTCGTGAAGGAGCTGGTACAGACCTTCCTCGAAGAAGCGCCGGCGATGCTGAAGGAACTGCGCGACGCCTTCGCCACCGGCAACACCGACGCCTTTCGCCGCGCGGCGCATTCGCTCAAATCGAACAGCCTCACCTTCGGCGCGCTCGCGCTGGGCGCCATGGCGCGCGAGCAGGAGCTTGGGGGCCTCGAGGCGGCGCGGCGATCGGATGCACTCGACGCGCTGGCGGCGGAGTACGCGCGAGTGGCTGCGGCCCTGGAGGAACTGAGCCATGACTGACTTTCGCCATGCACCGGCCCGGCTGCTGGTGGCGGACGACAACAAGGTCAACCGCCTGCTCATGGCCCGCAGTCTCGAACTGCAGGGCCACAGCGTCCACTGCGCCGAGAACGGACGCGTCGCCCTCGAACTGCTGCGGCGCGAAGCCTACGACCTGCTGCTGCTCGACATGGAAATGCCCGAGATGGACGGCTTCCAGGTGCTGGAGCAGCTGATCGGCGATCCGCAACTGCGCGACCTGCCCGTGATCGTCACCTCGTCGCTCGAGGGCGTGGCCGACATCGTGCGCTGCATCGAGCTCGGCGCCGAGGACTATCTGCACAAGCCGGTCAATGCGGTGCTGCTGAAGGCCCGTATCGGCGCCAGCCTCGAGAAGAAGCGCCTGCGCGACCAGCAAAAGGAGCTGGTGCGCCGCTTCGCCACCTCCGAGGTCGTGCAGGACCTGGAGCAATCCGGCTTCGCGCTCGGTGGGCGGCATGTGCATGGCACCGTGATGTTCTCCGACATCCGGGGCTTCACCGCGCTGGTCGAATCGCAGCCGCCCGAAGAGACGATCGAACTGCTCAACACCTACTACACGCTGATGTTCGACGCCATCAACGGCCACGGCGGCGTGGTGAACCAGATGGTCGGCGACGGCCTGATGGCCATCTTCGGCGCCCCGCTGCCGCTGCCCGACCATGGCGCGGCCGCGGTGCGCGCGGCACTCGACATGGTCGAGATGATCGACCTGCTGAACGTCGAGCGCACCGCGGCGGGCAAGCCCGCGATCCGCATCGGCGTGGGCATCGCCACCGGCGACATGGTGGCCGGCTACACCGGCACGCAGCAGCGCGCGACCTACACCTGCATCGGCGATACCGTGAATCTTGCCGCGCGCCTGGAGGAACACACCAAGCTCGCCAAGCGGACGATCCTGCTCGATCCGGCGACCTGCATGGCGCTCGGTGGACGCATTCCGGTCGAGTCCCTCGGCGCGGCGTCGATGCGGGGCAAGGCGACCGCGGTCGAGGTCTACGCCGTCACCGAGGCGGATCGGTCGAGGCCGACAAGCTGAAGCATCGCCCGCCGATGTCACAGAATGTGATTCGTGTCCACCAAACCTGGGGGTGGGGCGTTCGGGCACACTAAGGCCCTTTCGCCCATCCTTCGGAGAGTTCCGTGAGCTTCACTGGCCCTGCATTTGTCAAATGGGCGTTTTCAGCGGCCCTGGCTGCCGCTGCCCTTTCCACCGCCGCTGCGGCGCATGCCGAGGTCAATGTGTCCGTCGGCGTCGGCGGCCCGGTCTACTACGAGCCGGCTCCGGTCTACGCGCCCCCGCCGCCGGTCTACTATCAGCCGGCGCCGCCGGTGTACTACCAGCCTGCGCCTCCGGTGTACTACCAGCCGCAGCCGCCCGCCTATTACCGTCCGGCACCGTCCTACTACGACGGCCCTGCCTACGGACCGGGTTACCGGCAAGGCCCACCCCCGCGGCCAAAGCTGAGCGACATGCAGCAACGCGCGCTGGACAACTGCGCCCTGCTGGCGCCGCGCGAGCAGCCGAGGTGCCGCGCCACGGTGCTGTCGACCACCCGCTGAGCACGACGCCGCGATCCGCCCCGCCATGGCGTGAGGCACCGGGGAACCGCGAGACCTCAGGCCAGCCTGTTGCGCAAGCGCAGCATGCCGAGCCCGAGCAGCACGAAGGCAGTGCCCGAGATGCGCTGGAACAGCCGCACGCGGCGGACGTCGCAGAAGCTGTGCTTCATGGTCCGCGCCACCAGCACGTAGAACGCGTGCGACAGCACGGTGAAGGCCGCGAAAGTGGCCGTCAGGACGAAGAACTGCTCGAGCACCGGCGCGCCTGGGGCCAGGAACTGCGGGAAGAGCGCCGAGAAGAAGAGGATGCTCTTCGGGTTGGTCAAGGCCACCGTCAGGCCATGGCCGAACAGCCTGAGCGGCGCATGCGCTCCGGAGTCCCCCGCGGATCGACGCGTGTCGGCGAAGGCATTGGCGCCGCTGCGCCACTGCCTGACACCGAGATAGACGAGGTAGGCGGCCCCGGCCAGCTTGAGGGCCATGAAGGCCGTGGCCGAACTGCTCAGCAGCACGCCGAGGCCGGCCATCGCGATGGCCGACACCAGGAACACGCCCGCTGCATTGCCGAGCGAACCCCACATGGCCCGACGCGGCCCCACCGACACTGAATTGGACACCGCCAGCAGCACGGCCGGGCCCGGCGTGAAGGCCATGAAAAGCGAAACCCCGCAAAAGACGAACCAGCTGGACCAGGTCACCATCACTCCTTGCAACGCTGCCGGCGCGGCGGCGAAATCAGCCCGCCATTGTGTTCAGGATCGGCATTTCCGCGCTGACCGAGGGCCATGCCTTGGCGAGGGGACAGGCTCTCAGAGCTTTTCCTTCACGAATCCCGCCGCGTTCTCGTCCGCGCCGGGCTTGCCCTCGTCCGAATGGGGGTTGGTCGGATCGGTGTCGGTAGGAAATTCCGGCTCGACCGGAAGTTGCGCGGGATCGTCCTCGGAAGGGACTTTGGGGGTCGTCATGGGCTTGGCTCCTTTTGGCGGCAAGGAAGTCTCATTGTGAGCCGCTGGCTGCAGGAAAGTGGCCGATCTGCCGAAGCGCCAGCGGCGTCTGCCGGATCGCCAGGGAACCCGCCGAAACGCGACATCCTTGGCACTTCCGTCTGACGRGCATCGCCGGGACACTGGTCCGCATCGAGACCGGAGGCCTGCCATGCAAACCCACCCGACCACCGTGTACCTGAGCGCTCCGGAGATGATCCGGCTGGTGCAGCGCAAGGGGCTGTGCGCCTGCATTGCCGGCGTGGCCGAGCGCATCGAGCGCGAGTTCCTGCGCTGGAACGCGTTCGACAAGGTCGCCCGCGTCGCCTGCCATTCCGACCTCGGCGTGATCGAGCTGATGCCGATCGCCGATGCCGCCCGCTTCGCCTTCAAGTACGTCAACGGCCATCCGGGCAATCATCGCCATGGCCTGCCCACGGTGATGGCCTTCGGCGTTCTGGCCGACGTGGACACAGGGGCCCCCCGCCTGCTGTCCGAACTGACGCTGACGACGGCCATTCGCACGGCCGCCATGTCGGCGCTGGCCGCGCGCCGCCTGGCACGCCCGGGCAGCCTGCGCATGGCCTTGATCGGCAACGGCGCGCAGAGCGAATTCCAGGCGCTGGCGTTCCGCGATCTTGTGGACATCCGCGAAGTGCAGCTCTTCGACACCGATGCCGCTGCCACCGCCAAGCTGGCCGCGAACCTGCGCGGCCAGGGTCTGGCGGTCCGCCTCTGCGGCAGCAGCGCCGAAGCGGTGCGCGGCGCCGACATCGTCACGACTGCGACGGCCGACAAGACCCGCGCCACCATCCTCACGCCCCCGATGATCGAGCCCGGCATGCACATCAATGCCATCGGCGGCGATTGCCCGGGCAAGACCGAGCTGCACCGGGGCGTGCTCGAGGCAGCGTCGGTATTCGTCGAGTTCGAACCGCAGTCGCGTATCGAGGGCGAGATCCAGCAGATGCCCGCGGACTTTCCGGTCACCGAGTTCTGGCAGGTGCTCGCGGGCCACCGGCCGGGTCGCGTCGATGCCTCTCAGGTCACCGTGTTCGACTCGGTGGGCTTCGCGCTCGAGGATTTCGCCGCACTCTCGTTCATGGCCGAGACCGCGGCCGAGCTGGGTCTCGGCGAGATCATCGAGCTGGTTCCGCAGGCCACCGATCCGAAGAACCTGTTTGGCTTGCTGCAGGACAAACGGCCGCCTCGTGGGCACCGAAGGGCCCTGCAGGATCCAAGCCTGCATCATTGACGGTGCCCGATATCCGGCGGACCCTGGCCGTTTGGCCGATGGGATCAGCACGCCGGCCGCCGTGACAGCGCTGGCCTCGATGAGCTAGCATGCACTACCACGCGAAAGGCGAAGGACGGCATGACGAAGTTCTGCAGTTCCTGCCACACGCCCAACCGGGATGCGGCCAAATACTGCCGGGGTTGCAGTGGCAGGTTCTCGGGCCACGATTCGCCTGAAGTGTCTTTCGACAGCACGCTGCGCGATCCCGTTGCGCAGCCGAAGGCAGCGCCCGTCCGGGCAGCGTTCGCAAGAGCTGCCGAGCGACCGCCGCCAAAGGCCCGCCTCCCTGCGCGCACCGGCTCGATCGGCGCACCCCCGCGCCTCGACGTCTCCGTCTTTCTGCTGCTGGCCGTGCTGCTGGCGATGGGCGGCATCTTCGTACTCTGGCACTCGAGCCGCCTCGCGAGTCACAGCCCGCCGCCATCTCTGCCACCCACTTCGCAGCAGATGGAGGCGCCTGCCCCGTCACTTCAGCTCGCGATCGCTCCGGAGCCTGTCGTTCCGGCTTCGACGGCGGAACCGGTCACGCCGGCGACGACCCCGGAGCCGATGCCGGCGTCGCCACAGAACGAAGCCGCGCCGCAGACGCCGCCAAATGAACCGGCGCCGCCTCCTCCGTCCAGCCTGGTGGCAAGCCCGTCCGAGCGCGCACCGGCGGCAACTCGCCCCTTGGCGACTCCCGACCCCGCCCCCGCCAAGGGCAAGGCACTCGAGGGCACCAGGGACGTGGACCTGGCCAAGGCGCGCCCACGCGCGCCGGTGCGACCCATCGCTGTACCGCCCCCCTCGCTTGCGGTGCGCGTATCGGCACCGGATCCGAGCATGCGCATGGCCAATGTCGACGCCACCAGGCCTGTGCCCAAGCCCAGCGTGCCAGTCCAGACCGACAAGGCGCCTGCGTCGAACGGCCCGCGGGGCTGCGACCGCTACAACCCCTATGGCGAAGCCCTTTGCCTGAACACGCCGGCGAGCCAGGGAACACAGTCGGCCCAGGGCCCGGCGGCCGGCTCATCGTCGGGGCCAGGCGTTGCGGCCCTTTCGAAAACGTCGCCGGCCACGACCACGTTCGCTGTGGCTGTTGATGCAGGCGGAAGCGGCGCTGGTGGGGGTGGTGGCGGAGGCGCTGGTGGGGGTGGTGGCGGAGGCGCTGGTGGGGGCGGCGGCGGCGCTGGCGCTGGCGGCGGCGCTGGTGGTGGCGGCGCTGGTGGTGGTGGCGCTGGCGGTGGTGGCGCTGGCGCTGGCGCTGGCGGTGGAGCTGGCGCCGGTGGTGGCGCTGGCGCCGGTGGTGGAGCTGGCGCTGGTGGTGGAGCTGGCGCCGGTGGTGGAGCTGGCGCTGGAGCTGGCGCTGGAGCTGGAGCTGGAGCTGGAGCTGGGGCTGGTGCCGGTGGCGGCGCCGGTGCTGGCGGTGGCTCGGGCGCTGGCGGCGGTCCCGGCGGTGGTGGCGGCTCCGGCGGCGGCGGCGGTCCCGGCGGTGGTGGCGGCCCCGGTGG
>NZ_JBFUCI010000021.1:0-31277 GCF_056405335.1 Variovorax sp. P1_H12_2 | reverse complement strand
GCTGCAGGACACCTACTACGTCGTCGCCCACTTCCACTACGTGCTGGTGGCCGGCTCGCTGTACGCGATGTTCGCGGGCTACTACTACTGGGCGCCCAAGTGGACCGGCGTGATGTACAACGAGACCCGCGGCAAGGTCCACTTCTGGTGGTCGCTGATCTCCTTCAACATCACCTTCTTCCCGATGCACTTCCTGGGCCTGGCGGGCATGCCGCGCCGCTATGCCGACTACCCGATGCAGTTCGCCGACTTCAATGCGGTGGCCAGCGTCGGCGCTTTCGCCTTCGGTCTCGCGCAGGTCTATTTCTTCTTCTTCATCGTCCTGCCGACGATGATGGGCAAGGGCGAGAAGGCCCCGCAGAAGCCGTGGGAAGCCGCCGAAGGCCTCGAGTGGGAAGTGCCGTCGCCGGCGCCGTTCCACACCTTCGAGACCCCGCCCAAGCTGGACGCGACCGCCACCCGCGTGATCGGCTGAACCTCGAGCGCCTCATGACACCCGAACAGAAGAGGAACAACCGCCGCATGGGGCTCACGCTGGCCTCCATTGCCGTGCTGTTCTTCATCGGCTTCATTGTCCGCATGGTCTGGATAGGCCGCTAAGGGCAGTATGGGCATCGGCCAACGCATCCGCCGCGAGAACGTCCGCATGGTCGGCAAGCTGGCCGTCGTCGCGGCCGGCATGTTCGCCTTCGGCTATGGGCTGGTGCCCATGTACCGCGCCATCTGCGAGATGACCGGCATCAACATCCTGGCCCTGTCCGAGCTGCAGGTCCCGGGCGGTGCGACCGGCGGCGACAAGGTTCGCGTGCCCGACAACACCCAGGTCGACATGAGCCGCACCATCACGGTCGAGTTCGACGCCAACGTGCGCGGCCTCTGGGATTTCAAGCCCGCGCAGCGTTCGATGGAGGTCCATCCGGGCCAGCTCAACACCGTGATGTAYGAGTTCCAGAACGTGCAGAACCGCCGCATGGCGGCGCAGGCGATCCCGAGCTACGCGCCGCAGCAGGCCGCGCCCTACTTCAACAAGCTCGAGTGCTTCTGCTTCAACCAGTACACGCTCGACGCCGGCGAGAAGAAGCAGTGGCCGGTGGCGTTCGTGATCGATCCCAAGATCTCCAAGGACGTGAAGACCATCACGCTGTCCTACACCTTCTTCGAGGTCGGCGGCAAGACCCCGCCGGCACCGGTGGCGGCCAATGGCGCCGTCGTCATGGAGCCGCGCTCGTGAGCGCCTCGGATGTCGCGCACAAGGGGTCGCTGTGGCGGACGGTGAAGGCCGTCTGCTGGTCGTTCTTCGGTGTCCGCAAGAAGAGCGGCTACCAGGACGACCTCGCCAAGCTCAATCCGCTGCACATCATCGCGGTCGCCTTCGTCGCCGTCGCACTGTTCGTGACCGGGCTGATCCTGCTGGTGCGCTGGGTGGCCGCAACCTGAACACACACATCCCACAGAATTCGAATCGAGAGAAGAAAGCCAGGATCTGATATGAGCTCAACCACCCACGGCACCACGCCCTACTACTTCGTGCCCGGGCCATCGGCCTACCCGGTCATGGCCGCGACCGGCCTGCTCTTCGTCATCCTGGGCGCGGCCCAATGGATCAATGGCCACCAGTGGGGCGCCTGGTCGCTGCTGGCGGGCATGATCGTCTGGCTCGGCACGCTCTACGTCTGGTTCAGCGCCTCGATCCGCGAAAGCGAAGGCGGCCTGTACGGCCACAAGGTCGACCTCTCGTTCCGCTGGAGCATGAGCTGGTTCATCTTCTCCGAAGTGATGTTCTTCGGCGCCTTCTTCACCGCACTGTGGTGGGCGCGCACGCATGCGCTGCCCGCGCTGGGCAGCCTCGACAACGCGCTGCTGTGGCCCGACTTCAAGGCCGTGTGGCCCACGGCGGCGGTCGGCGTGACCGGTTCGCCGGCCGGCATCGTCGAGCCCTTCCAGACCGTCGGCCCGTTCTGGCTGCCGACCATCAACACCGCGCTGCTGCTGAGCTCCGGCGTCACGCTGACGATCGCCCACCACGCGCTGCGTGCCGGCCATCGTGCGCAGACCATTCGCTTCATGTGGCTGACCGTGCTGCTGGGCTTCAGCTTCCTGAGCGTCCAGGGCTACGAGTACTACCACCTCTACACCGAGCTGAACCTCAAGCTCAGCTCCGGCGCCTACGGATCGACCTTCTTCATGCTCACGGGCTTCCACGGTCTGCACGTGTTCATCGGCATGCTGATGCTGTTCTTCATCACGCTGCGCCTGCGCAGCGGCCACTTCACGCCCGAGCGGCACTTCGGTTTCGAGGGCGCCGCCTGGTACTGGCACTTCGTCGACGTCGTGTGGCTCGGCCTGTACTTCCTGGTCTATTGGCTTTGAGCTTCAGCGACGGCAAAAAAAGAAAGCGCCGCGAGGCGCTTTTTTCATGGATTTCGTGGAACGAGCATCACCTACTTGCCGATCGGGAGGCCCCCCGGCTGGATGTAGCCGAATTTCCACGCCAGCAGGACGCAGAGGAACAAAACGACCGAAAGTCCGATCCGAACCGTGAGCGCGCGCGCCATGCCGCTGCTCTTGGCGCGGCCCTCGCGCCCGTCCCTCAACATGAAGAACAGCGCCACCGCGAGACTGCCCAGGATGCCCAGGAAGGCGAGGGCGACAAGGTATTTCATGACCCACATTATCGGCCGTCGGCGCCGCCCGCGGCCTTGAACGCGGATGTCCCGGACACGGTTCGCGGCCCGCGCACCGGCCGCTTCTGGCTCGTCACCGCTGTCGCCTTGCTGACCCTCGCGGCCACGGTCTCGCTGGGTCGCTGGCAGCTGTCGCGGGCGGCGCAGAAAGAAGCGCTGCAGGCCGAGATCGACGCCCAGAACAACCTGCCGCCGCTCGACCAGGAGGCCTTCCTGGCGCTCGGCGATGCGGCCGCCCAGATGCACCGGCCGGTTCGGCTGCACGGACTCTGGCTGGCGCCGCACACGGTCTACCTCGACAACCGCCAGATGCATGGCGTGCCCGGCTTCTACGTGCTGACGCCCTTCGCGCTCGAAGGCAGCGACCAGACCCTGCTGATCCAGCGCGGCTGGATCCAGCGCAACTTCACCGACCGGACCCGGCTCGAGGCGATCGAGACGCCGGCCGGCCTGGTCGAAGTGACCGCCAGGATCGCGCCGCCGCCGGCTCATCTGCTGGAACTGGGCAAGGCCGATTCCGCCGCGACGACGCCAGCGCCCGCGGGGTCTTCGCTCATCCGGCAGAATCTCGGTCTTGAAGCGTTCCGCGCCGAAACCGGTCTGCCCCTGCGGACCGATGTCTCCCTGCAGCAGACCGGCTCGGCGTCCGAGGGCTTGCAGCGCGACTGGCCGGCCCCTGCGCTGGGTGTCGAAAAGCACTACGGTTATGCATTCCAGTGGTTCGGCCTCTCGGCCCTCGTGGTATTCCTCTATGTCTGGTTTCAATTCATCGCCCCCTTCCGCCGCGCACGCCTTGCCCGCCGTGGCTGACGAGCCGCTCGGCCTGACCGTCCACTCGATGCCGTCGCCGCGCCAGGCGCTCGCGGGCGCCGAAGGCCGGCGCACGGTCCAGGGCCGCTGGAAGATGATCTTCGTGCTGCTGTGCTGCGCGGCACCGGTGGTCGCCTCCTATTTCACCTACTACGTGGTGCGTCCCGAGGGCCGCAGCGTCTACGGCGAGCTGATCGATCCGCAGCGGCCGCTGCCGAACATCGAGGGCACGCAGCCGGACGGCAAGACGGTCCGGCTGCCGTCGCTCAAGGGCCAGTGGCTGCTGCTGACCGTGGCCGATGCGGCCTGTGACGCCCTGTGCGAACAGCAGCTCTATCTGCAGCGCCAACTGCGCGAGAGCCTGGGGCGCGAAAAAGACCGGCTCGACCGCGTCTGGCTGGTCAGCGATGCGCAACCGCTGCCCGAACGCCTGGCCAACGGCCTGCGCGGCGCGACCGTGCTGCGCCTGCCGGCCGCCGAGATCGCGAAGTGGCTGCCCGCGAGCGCGGGCCACGCGCCGGCGGAACACCTCTTCGTGGTGGACCCGCTGGGCAACCTGATGATGCGCTTTCCGGCCCGCATGGACGCCGCCGGCGCCAGCCGCGGCAAGCGCGACCTCGACCGGCTGCTGCGCGCCTCCTCGTCCTGGGACGACGCAGGCCGCTGATCCCGCCATGGACACGACCTCGCTCTACGACCTCAAGCCGATCGCCTGGCTGCTGGCGGTCGGCGTGCTGCTGGCCCTGGGGCCCTTGATCTGGGTCTGGCGGCGCAACGCGGGCGCCGGTGCCGCGCGCCGGCTGCATGCCTTGACCGTGCTCGCCTTGTTCCTGACCTTCGACCTGACGCTGTTCGGCGCCTTCACCCGGCTGAGCGACTCGGGCCTGGGCTGCCCCGACTGGCCCGGCTGCTACGGCAACGCCAGCCCGCTCGGCGCGCGCCACGACATCGCGATGGCGCAAGCCGCGCAGCCGACCGGGCCGGTGACCCACAGCAAGGCCTGGGTCGAGATGGTCCATCGCTACCTGGCCACCGGGGTCGGCTTCCTGATCCTGGTGCTGGCGATCGCGACCTGGGTCGCACGCCGGCGGCAGCGCCTGCCCGACCACCGCGGCGAGCGCGCGCTGAGCGCCTGGTGGCCCGCCGCCACGCTGGCCTGGGTCTGCCTGCAGGGTGCCTTCGGCGCGATGACCGTGACCTGGAAGCTCTTCCCCGCCATCGTCACGCTGCACCTGCTGGGCGCCGTGGCGCTGCTGGCGCTGCTCTGCATCCAGGCCGTGCGCTACCAGCAGGCGGCGCTGCAGCGCCTGCCCACGGCCCTGCCGTCGGCGTTGCGCACGCTGCTGATCGCCACCACCGCGCTGCTGGGCCTGCAGATCGCCCTGGGCGGCTGGGTCAGCACCAACTATGCCGTGCTGGCCTGCACCCAGTTCCCGACCTGCCAGGGCAGCTGGTGGCCGCCCATGGACTTCGCCCAGGGCTTCGAGATCTGGCGCCATCTCGGCGAGACCACCGCCGGCGCCCCGATCGACTTTGCCGCGCTCACCGCCATCCACTACGCGCACCGCCTGATGGCCTACCTCGTGTTCGCCGCCATCGGCCTGCTGGCCTGGCGTCTGTATCGCATCGAGCCGCTGCGCGCCCAGGCGCGCTGGCTCGCTGTGCTGGCGCTGCTGCAACTCGCCAGCGGCCTCGGCAACGTGCTGCTCGGTTGGCCGCTCGCGGCGGCACTGCTGCACACCGGCGGCGCCGCGGCGCTCGCGGTGGTGCTGACCTGGACCTTGTGCGAAAGCCGTCGCGAGGGCGCCCGCAGTGCGGCCGGCGCCGGCGCCCGTGTTCCCAAAATGGAGGTGGCCCGATGAGCGCCCCCGTGTCTGTTCCCGTCCCGACCACCGCCAGCGTGCTGCGCCAGTTCTATGCGCTGACGAAGCCGCGCGTGGTGCAACTGATCGTCTTCTGTGCCCTGATCGGCATGGTGCTCGCGGTCCCCGGCGTGCCGACCTTGGCCGACCTGCAGCAGGGCGCGCTGGCCTGCCTCGGCATCTGGCTGGTCGCCGGTGCGGCGGCGGCCTTCAATTGCCTGGTCGAGAAGGGCATCGATGCCAAGATGAAGCGCACCGCCTGGCGGCCGACGGCCCGCGGCCAGCTCAGCGACCGGCAGGCGCTGAGCTTCTCGGCGGCGCTGTGCGCGGCGGGCTCGGCCCTGCTGTGGTTCACGGTCAACCCGCTGACCATGTGGCTGACCTTCGCGACCTTCGTCGGCTACGCGGTGATCTACACCGTGATCCTGAAGCCGCTGACGCCGCAGAACATCGTGATCGGCGGCGCCTCGGGCGCGATGCCGCCGGTCCTGGGCTGGGCCGCGATGACCGGCGACGTCGGCCCCGAGGCGCTGATCCTGTTCCTGATCATCTTCCTGTGGACGCCGCCGCACTTCTGGGCCCTGGCCCTCTACCGGGTCGAGGACTACCGCAAGGCGGGACTGCCGATGCTGCCCGTGACCCACGGCAATGAGTTCACGCGGCTTCAGGTGCTGCTCTACACCTTCATCCTGTTCGCTGCCTGCCTGATGCCCTTCATCTACGGCATGAGCGGCTGGCTCTACCTGGTGGTCGCGATCGGCGTCAGCATCGGCTTCACCGGCTATGCCTTCGCGCTGTGGCGCCACTATTCCGACGCGCTCGCACGCAAGACCTTCCGCTTTTCGCTGATCCACCTGAGCGTGCTGTTCGCCGCGCTGCTGGTCGACCACTACCTCCGATGATCGAACCCATGAACAAGCGGCAATTGCTCCAAACCCTGGCCTGGACCGGCGTCGCCGCGTTCGCGGGCGTCCAGCTCGCGGGTTGCTCCGAAGCCAAGCCCAGCTTCCATGCGATCGATATCACGGGCGCCGACTACGCCAGGGATTTCTCGCTGGCCGATGCCGACGGCAAGACTCGCACGCTGGCCGACTTCAAGGGCAAGGCGGTGGTGCTGTTCTTCGGCTATGCCCAGTGCCCGGATGTCTGCCCGACCACCATGAGCGAGATGGCGCAGGTCAAGCAGCAATTGGGTGCCAATGGCGACAAGCTGCAGGTGCTGTTCGTCACCGTGGACCCGGCGCGCGACACGCCGGAAGTGATGAAGGCCTACATGGGCGCCTTCGACCCTTCCTTCGTCGCCTTGATCCCGACGCCCGACCAGCTCGCGGCGCTCGCGAAGGACTTCAAGGTCTACTTCAAGAAGGTCGACGGCAAGACCCCGACGAGCTATTCGATGGACCACTCGGCGGCCAGCTTCGTCTACGACCCGCAGGGCCGGCTGCGGCTCTACGCGCGCTATGGCGCCGGCGTGGCGCCGATGGTGGCGGACCTCCAGGCCCTGCTCAAGTCCTGAGCGCCGTGGCCTCGGTCGATCACTTGCTGCAGCGCAAGGGCGCCTTCCGCATGGCGCTGATCCCGCCCGAGGTGCTGGAGGCACTCAACGACGGCCTGCTCGAGACCGTCAATCTCAACGAATTCATGGCGCTGGAGCTGCCGAGGCTGGCGCGCAGCGTGGCCGCGCAGATCGGGCTCGATGCGGCCAGCGAACGCCTGGGCGACACCTTCGCAATGCTGGCAGCCTTCAAGCCGATGYAGCGCCACGGCCACATCGCGCGGGCGCTCTACGACCTCACGGCCGCGCATCCCGAGCGCGACGCGGTGGCCCATCGGCTGGCCACCCATCCGAGCGACGTGGCGCGTTGCTGGGCGACGCAGTGGATCCCGATGTCGGGCCTGTCGCTGGCCGGGCAACTGGAGGCCACCCGGCGCTTTGCGGCCGATCCGCATTTCGGCGTGCGCGAGATGGCGTGGATGGCGGTGCGCGACGCGACCATCCGCTCGCTCGACGAGGCCCTGGAGCGGTTGCAGCCCTGGACGGCGGACCCGGACCCGAACATTCGCCGCTTCGCCAGCGAACTGACTCGGCCGCGCGGCGTCTGGTGCGCCCAGATCGAGCGCCTCAAGGCCGAGCCCTGGCTCGGCCTGCCGCTGCTGGAGCCGCTCAGGTCGGACCCCAGCCGCTATGTCCAGAACTCGGTCGCCAACTGGCTCAACGACGCGAGCCGCACGCAACCGGACTGGGTCGAAGCCACCTGCGACCGTTGGCTGGCCGAGAGCGACTCGGCCGAAACCGGCTACATCGTGCGTCGGGCGTCGAGGACGCTGGCGAAGCGGGCGCCCGAGGCGGCCTGAAAAAGAAAAGCCCGGCACGGGGCCGGGCTTGATGCGAGGGAGAAGGGCGCTTCAGGCGTATTCGGCCAAGGCCTTCTTCATTTTCTTCATCGCTGCCACCTCGATCTGGCGAATGCGCTCGGCGCTCACGCCGTAGACCGCAGCCAGGTCGTGCAGCGTCATTCCGCCCGAGCCGTCGTCGTTGACCTTGAGCCAGCGCTCCTCGACGATGCGGCGGCTGCGCTCGTCCAGGGCTTCCAGCGCGGTCGAGATGCCGTCGGTCGACAGCCGGTCGCGCTGCCGCGATTCGAGCTGTGCGGTTGGCTCCTGCGTGGCGTCGGCCAGATAGGCGATCGGGCCGAAGCCGTCGTCGCCGTCGTCGGACGGGCTCGGATCGAGCAGCACGTCGCCGCCCGAGAGCCGGGTTTCCATCTCGAGCACTTCCTCGGGCTTCACGTTCAGCCGCGTGGCCATCTGCGAAACCTCGTCCGGGCTCAGCGTCTCGCGGTGGGTGCCACCGTCGGCGGCGGCCGAATCGGCCTTGAAACCCTGCTTCATCGAGCGCAGGTTGAAGAACAGTTTGCGCTGGGCCTTGGTCGTCGCGACCTTGACCATGCGCCAGTTCTTCAGGATGTACTCGTGGATCTCGGCCTTGATCCAGTGCATGGCGTAGCTCACCAGCCGGACGCCCTGGTCGGGATCGAAGCGCTTRACGGCCTTCATGAGGCCGACATTGCCTTCCTGGATCAGGTCGCCGTGCGGCAGGCCATAACCCAGGTATTGGCGGGAAATAGAGACGACAAGGCGCAGATGCGACAAGATGAGCGCACCGGCGGCTTCGAGGTCGTTGTCGTCGCGCAGTTTGCGCGCGAAGCCCTGCTCCTCTTCGAGCGTCAGCAAAGGCAGGCGGTTGGCTGCCGAGATGTAGGCGTCCAAGTTACCCAGCGGCGGCACCATCGACCAGGGATTGGCGACGGCGAGCTGGTTGGCAGAGGCTCCAGACAGTGTTGTCATTCGGGAAACTCCTTCTTTCATGGCCATATTAGCACTCGGTTAGAGGGAGTGCTAAGGCAAGGGTTCCCCCTTATTTTCTATGGGGTCGATAGCCTGGGCCACAAGCCTCCAGGCCTACCAGCGGAGGCCGAGACGCTCGAAAAGCCTGGACAGTACGAACAGCGGGCCGACCCAGAGGTATTGGATGTCCTCGAAGAAGGAAGGTTTCCGGCCTTCGATCTTGTGGCCGATGAACTGGAAGATCCAGGCCACCACGAAGATGACGGCGGACACCGGCAAAACAAGATCGCCCATCGCGTGCACCAGCGCCAGCAGGGCGACCGTGCCGACCAGCATGGTCGCGAGGAAGGCCGGGGAGCGCAGCGTCGCGTAATAGACCAGGCTGGCCGCCACCGAAGGCCGCTGGCGCGCTATCCGAGCAATGCCTGGGCGAATTCGCGGGCGTCGAAGGTTTCCAGGTCCTCGAGCTTCTCGCCGACGCCGATGAAATAGACCGGGATCGGCCGTTCGCGCGCGATCGCGCACAGCACGCCGCCCTTGGCGGTGCCGTCGAGCTTGGTCACGACCAGCCCGGTCAGGCCCAGCGCCTCGTCGAAGGACTTGACCTGCGCCAGCGCGTTCTGGCCGGTGTTGCCGTCGATCACCAGCAGGACCTCGTGCGGCGCCGTGGGGTCGGCCCGGTTGACGACCCGCTTGATCTTCTTGAGTTCGTCCATCAGGTGGATCTGGGTCGGCAGCCGGCCGGCGGTGTCGACCAGCACCACGTCCTTGCCGCGCGCCTTGCCGGCGTTGACCGCGTCGAAGCTCACGGCGGCCGGGTCGCCGCCTTCCTGGCTCACGATCTCGACCGTGTTGCGGTCGGCCCAGACCAGCAATTGCTCGCGCGCCGCGGCCCGGAACGTGTCGGCCGCGGCCAGCAGCACCGAGGCACCTTCGTTGGCCAGGTGCTTGGTGAGCTTGCCGATCGAGGTGGTCTTGCCGGCGCCATTGACGCCGGCGACCATGATCACGGTCGGCGTGTGCTCGCCGATCACCAGCGATTTCTCGAGCGGCCGCAGCAGGTCGGTGATCGCGTCGGCCAGCAGCAGCTTGACCTGCGCGGCGTCGGTCGCCATCTGGCTCTTGACGCGGCGGCGCAGGTCCTCAAGCAGGTGCTCGGTGGCCTTGACGCCGGTATCGGCCATCAGCAGCGCCTCCTCCAGTTCCTCGTAGAGCGCATCGTCGATCTGCGCGTTGACGAAGGCGGCGGTGATGCTGTTGCCGGTCTTGCGCAGGCCATTGCGCAGCTTGCCGAGCCAGCCGCTGCGCTCGGGCGGGGGCGCAGGTGTCGGGGCCGGCGCCGGAAGCGGCGCCGATGCGGGAGGAGGGGGGGGGGCCGGCACTTCCACCGGTGCAGGGGCGGGGGCCATCGGCGTTGGCGTCGGCGCTGGCGCGGTCACGGGTGCCGCTGCAGGTGCAGGCGAAGGCGAAGGCGAAGGCGCAGGTGCAGGTGCAGGTGCCGCCACGGGTGCCGGCGCAGCCGCCGGCTTGCCGCCGAACCAGCTGGAGGGCGAAAAGACCGATTTCGGGGCTGCCGCAGGCATTTCGGCCGGCGGGGCCGCAGGCTCGGGAACCGGCGCCGGGCTCTCGGCCGCAGGTTTTTTCTTGAAGAAACTGAACATTGGGCGCTTTTTACAATCCGAGCCATTCTATGAAACACCCCTTGCCACGCCGCGCTGCGTCGGGTGCGGTGCTGGCTTCGGTGCTGATGGCGCTGGCTGGCCTGCCCGCCCTGGCCCAGAACGCCCCCGCGCCTGCCGATCCCGCCACCACTGCGACCGCCGCCACAGCGCCGGTCCCGGCCCAGCAGTTCACGCTCTCCAATGGCATGACCCTGATCGTCAAGCCCGACCGGCGGGCCCCGACCGCGGTCCAGATGCTCTGGGTCCGGGTCGGATCGATGGACGAGGTCGACGGCACCTCGGGCGTCGCGCACGTGCTCGAGCACATGATGTTCAAGGGCAGCAAGAACCTGAAGCCCGGCGAGTTCTCGCGCCGCGTGGCCGCGTTGGGCGGGCGCGAGAACGCCTTCACCACCCGCGACTACACCGGCTACTACCAGCAGATCCCGGCGGAGCAGCTGGAGCAGGTCATGAAGCTGGAATCCGACCGCTTCGCCAGCAACCAGTGGCCCGACGACGAGTTCAAGCGCGAGATCGAGGTCGTCAAGGAGGAGCGCCGCATGCGCACCGACGACCAGCCGCGCGCGCTGCTCGGCGAGCAGCAGAACGCCGCGATCTTCACCGCCTCGCCGTACCACCGTCCGGTGGTCGGCTGGATGAGCGACCTGGAGTCGATGACGCCGGCCGACGCCCGCGCTTTCTTCCAGGCCTGGTACGTTCCATCCAACGCGGCGATCGTCGTCGCGGGCGACGTCGATGTCGCCAAGGTGCGAGCCCTGGCCGAGAAGTACTACGGCTCGATCCCGGCGCGTGCCGTGCCGCAGCGCAAGCCGCGCACCGAGCCCGCGCAGCGCGGCGTGCGCCGCGTCGAATTCAAGGCGCCGGCCGAGCAGGCCTACGTGTCGCTGGCGTTTCGCACGCCGCAGATCGGGACCGGCGACACCTTCGACAGCGCCGCGGAAAGCGACGCCTATGCGCTGGTGGTGCTGTCGGCCCTGCTCGACGGCTATCCCGGCGCGCGGCTCGACCGCGCGCTGACGCAGGGGCCGGACCGCGTGGCCGATTCGGCCGGTGCCTACGGGGGCTTCGTCGGCCGCGGGCCGCAGCTGTTCGTGCTCGACGGCGTCCCGGCGGCGGGCAAGACCCCCGAGGCGGTGGAGGCCGCGCTGCGCGCGGAGGTCGCGAAGGTGGCGCGCCAAGGCGTCGGCGCGGCCGAACTCGCCCGCGTCAAGACCCAGTGGGTGGCCAGCGAAACCTACAAGCTCGATTCGGTGATGGCGCAGGCGCGCGAGCTCGGCAGCAACTGGGTGCAGGGCCTGCCGCTGGACGCCAGCGAACGGATCATCGCCCGGCTCCAGGCGGTCACGGCCGAGCAGGTGCAGGCGGTGGCGGCGAAGTACTTCGGCGACGACCAGATGACGGCCGCCACCCTGCGGCCCCTGCCGCCCGAACCGAACCGCCGGCCGCGCGGTTTTGCAGCGCCTGCGGGCGAGCTGCGTTGAAAGAAGGCTGCATGTCCATGTTCGATTCCCGAGACTTCGCCCTGCGCACCTTGCTGGCCGGCGCCGCCATCTTCTTCGGCGCCGCCGCCCAGGCCGCCATCCCGATCCAGCACTGGAGCCTGCCCAGCGGCGCCAAGGTCTACCTGGCCGCCACCAACGCCCTGCCGATCGTCGACGTCCAGGTCGACTTCGACGCCGGCGGCCGGCGCGACCCGCCGGCCCAAGCCGGTCTGGCCTCGGTGACCGCGGCGATGGTCGAGAAGGGCATTCGGGCCCATGGGAGTCCCGCCGCCGGGCCGCCCCAAGGGGTCAATGAACCGGCACTGGACCAGAATRCGCTGGGCGAGGCCTGGGCCGACCTCGGCGCCAGCTTCGACGCCGGCGCCGGCTCCGACCGCACCAGCTTCACCCTGCGCACCCTGTCCGATCCGGTGCTGCTCGACAAGGCGGTGCGGCTCGCCGCGCGCGAGATCGGCGAGCCGGCGTTTCCGGAAGACGTGTGGAAGCGCGAACGCGAGCGCCTCAACGCCTCGATTCGCGAGGCCAATACCAAGCCCTCGACCCGGGTTGAGCGAGCCTTTGCGCAAGGCGTCTACGGCTCGCATCCCTATGGTCTCGACACCACCGAAGCCACGCTGGCGCAGATCGACGTCGCGGCCATGCGCGCGCGCTACGAGCGCCTGATCGTGCCCTGCCGCGCCAAGGTCAGCATCGTCGGCGCGGTCACGCGCGCACAGGCCGACGGCATCGCCACCACGCTGCTGTCGCGGCTGCCCGCGGGGGGCGCCTGCGCCGAACTGCCGGCCGTGCCCGAGGTGCAGCCGCTGGCGGCGCCGAAGGACGAGCGCATTCCCTTCGACTCGGCCCAGGCGCACGTGCTGATCGGCCAGCCCGGCTACCGCCGCGCCGACCCGGACCACTTCGCGCTCACGCTCGGCAACTACGTGCTCGGCGGCGGCGGCTTCGTCTCGCGCCTGACCGAGCAGGTGCGCGAGAAGCGCGGGCTGGCCTACAGCGTCTACAGCACCTTCTCGCCGGCGCTGCACGCGGGCGCGTTCCGCATCGGCTTCCAGACCCGGCCCGACCAGGCCGCCGAAGCGGTGAAGGTCTCGAGCGACGTGCTGGCGAAGTTCGTCGCCGAGGGCCCGACTGCGGCCGAACTCAAGGCCGCCAAGGACAACCTGATCGGCGGCTTTCCGCTGCTGCTGGACAGCAACCGCAAGCTGCTGGGCAATGTCGCGAACATCGCCTGGAACGACCTGCCGCTCGACTACCTCGACACCTGGACCGCGCGCATGAACACGATCACCCAGTCCGACATCAAGGCCGCCTTCGCCCGCAAGCTGCAGCCGGAGAAGATGGTGACCGTGGTCGTGGGCGGCAGCCGTTAAGCTCCGGGTGTGAAACCGAAGCCCAGAACACCCGCCCCCACCGCGCCTGCCAAGCCGAGCAATCTCGCCAAGGCGCCCCATTTCGTCCGCATCATCGGCGGCCAGTGGAAGCGAACCCGCCTCGCGGTCGCCGACAAGCCGGGCCTGCGGCCGACACCCGACCGGGTGCGCGAAACCCTCTTCAACTGGCTCGCCAGCCTGGCCGGCGTGGGCGGCGGCGAACTGCCGGGCTGGCAGTGCGTCGACGCCTTTGCGGGCACCGGCGCGATCGGCCTCGAGGCCGCTTCACGCGGCGCCGGCTCGGTGCTGCTGTGCGAGCAGGACCCGGCCCTGGTCGCCCAACTGCTGGCGCTGAAGACCAAGCTCGGCGCCGACGCGGTGCGTGTCGAGCGCGGCAACGGCGTCACGACGCTCGAGCGCGTGCCCGCCGGCAGCCTGCATGCGGTGTTCCTGGATCCCCCGTTCGAGAACCCGGCCCTGTACGAACCGGCCCTGCGCGCGGCGGTGCGAGCCCTTCGGCCCGAGGGCGTGGTCTATCTCGAGGCGGCGCGGCGCTGGAGCGATGACGAACTCGCCGCGCTCGGCCTGGTGGCCTACCGCTACCTGAAGGCCGGTGCGGTGCACGCCCATCTTCTCCGGCCCGCGGCGAGTGCCGCTGCATAATCCGCCGGACCGAGCCACCAGCGGCCGAATCAAGGAGGAAGCAACCATGTCCAACAACGTGATCGCGGTATACCCGGGCACCTTCGACCCCATGACACTGGGCCACGAGGACGTGGTGCGGCGCGCCACCCAATTGTTCTCGCGGGTCATCGTCGCCGTGGCGGCGGGACACCACAAGAAGGCGCTGTTCACGCTGCAGGAGCGCATCGACATGGCGCGCGATGCGGTCAAGCCCTACAGCGACCAGGTGACGGTCGAGAGCTTTTCAGGCCTCTTGCGCGACTTCGTGGTTGCCCGCGGCGGCAAGGCGATGGTGCGCGGCCTGCGCGCCGTGACCGACTTCGACTACGAGTTCCAGCTCGCCGGCATGAACCGCTCGCTGATGCCCGAGGTCGAGACCGTGTTCCTGACGCCCAGCGACAAGTACCAGTTCATCTCGAGCACCTTCGTGCGCGAGATCGCGATGCTCGGCGGCGAAGTGGACAAGTTCGTCTCGCCCAACGTGCAGGACAGCCTGCTCGCCAAGGTCCGCAGCCTCGGCCGCGAATGAGCGCGGCGCCGCCGCCCCGGCTGCTGGCGCTGGGCGAAGCGGCGCTGCTGTGCGAGCTGCCGGCGCCGGCGACGCTGGCGCAGCAGCAGCGCATCTGGGCGCTGGCGACGGAGGCCTTGCAGTGGCACGGCGTGCACGAGGTGCTGCCCGGCRTGAACAACCTGAGCCTGTTGTTCGATCCGGCACAGATCGATGCGGTCGAGCTCGAGATGCAGGTGCTGTCGGCCTGGCCGCAACTGGCCGCGGCCGGGATCCAGGGGCGGCGCATCGAGATTCCGGTCGCCTACGGCGGCGAGGCCGGACCCGATCTGGGCGAGGTCGCCAGGCACACGGGCCTCTCTCCGGCCGAGGTCGTCCGACGCCATAGCGCGGGCGACTATGTGGTCTACCTGCTCGGTTTCCTGCCCGGCTTCGCGTTCATGGGCGGCCTCGCGCCCGAGTTGGCGACGCCGCGGCGTGCCGAACCGCGGGTCGCGGTGCCGGCGCGATCGGTGGGCATCGGCGGCGAGCAGACCGGCATCTATCCGCTGGTCTCTCCGGGCGGCTGGCAACTGATCGGCCGCACCTCGCTCGAGATGTTCGACCCGCGCGCCGCCGAGCCGACCTTGCTGCGGCCCGGCGACCGGGTGCGCTTCGTGGTCGAAAGCATGGAGGCCTGATGGCGGTCAGCGCTGGGCTCACGGTCCTGCGGCCGGGGATGCTGGCCTCGGTGCAGGACCTCGGCCGTCCTGGCCATCGGCAGCTCGGCATCTGCCCGGGCGGAGCGCTCGACACCCTGGCGCTGACTCTCGCCAACCGGCTGGTCGGCAACCCGGAGGGCGCCGCCGGGCTCGAGCTCACGATGGGCAGTTGCGAGATCCGCTTCGAGGCCGCGACGCGCATCGCGATCGCCGGCGACGACTTCGGCGCCGCGCTCGATGGCGTGCCGCTGTGGCCTTGCTGGAGCGTGCCGGTGGCTGCGGGGCAGGTGCTCAAGCTGGCGGGCGCCAATCGATCGAGCCTCAAGAAGGGGCTGCGCACCTGGCTGGCGGTCGCCGGGGGCATCGATGTGCCGGTGATTCTCGGTTCGCGCAGCACCGACCTCAAGGCCGGCTTCGGCGGCCACCAGGGGCGGGCGCTCAAGAAGGGCGACCGGCTGACGCTCGGCGTGCCGCTGCTGGACGCGCAGCGCCTGTCGCGGCGCGCGTTCGGCGTGCGCGGGCCGCAAGCGAGCCTGGACGGCGTCGATGGCGCGACCGTGCTGCGCGTGATGGCGGGCCCCGAGTTCGAGCAGTTCACGATCGCTTCGCGTGAGGCGCTGTGGCGGGGGCCCTGGCGCATCACGCCGCAGAGCAACCGCATGGGCAGCCGGCTCGAGGGCTTCGAACTCAAGAGCAGGCGCGCCGTCGACATGCTGTCTTCCGGCGTGATCCCCGGCACGATCCAGGTGCCGCCCTCGGGGCAGCCGATCATCCTGATGGGCGACGCCCAGACCACCGGCGGCTATCCGCGCATCGGCGTGGTGATTCGTGCCGATCTCTGGAAGCTCGCGCAGGCGCCGCTCAACGGCCGGCTGCGACTGCAGCAGGTGGATTCGGCGGCAGCGCTCGCGGCCTGGGACGAGCGCCAGCGCTACCTCGCGCAGGTGGCGCAAGGCCTGGTGTCCGCAGGCTGGATCGCGCCGGCGCAGAATCGGGCCGAAGGAGAAAACCATGCAGATTGACCTCAACGCCGACCTCGGCGAAGGATGCGACAACGACGAGGCGTTGCTGGGCCTGGTCAGCTCGGCCAACATCGCCTGCGGCTGGCACGCCGGCGACGCCCGCACCATGCAGCAGTGCGTGCGCTGGGCGATTGCCAACGGCGTCGCGATCGGTGCCCATCCGAGCTTTCCGGACCGCGAGAACTTCGGCCGCAGCACCATGAACCTGCCGCCCGACGAGATCGTCGCCGGCGTGCTCTACCAGATCGGCGCCCTGGCGGCGATCGTCAAGGCCGAGGGCGGCACGCTGGCGCACGTCAAGCCGCACGGCGCCCTCTACAACCAGGCGGTCAAGGAGCCGGCGCTGGCCGAGGCGATCTGCGAGGCGGTGCGCCGCTTCGATCCCTCGCTGCGCTACTTCGGCCTGGCCGGCAGCGGCATGATCGGCGCCGCCGAGCGCGCCGGCCTGGTGCCCGTGGAAGAGGTCTTCGCCGACCGCGGCTACATGCCCGACGGCAGCCTGGTGCCGCGCAGCCAGCCCGGCGCGCTGATCGACGACGAAGAGCAGTCGCTGGCCCAGACGCTGTCGCTGGTGCGCGATCACCGGGTCCGCGCGATCGACGGCAGCACGGTCGCGGTCAATGCGCAGACCGTCTGCCTGCATGGCGACGGCCCGCACGCGCTGGCCTTTGCGCGCCGCATCCGCGAGCGCCTCGCGGCCGAAGGCATCGAGGTGGCGGCAACATGAACGTTCTGCTGACCGGCTTCGAGCCCTTCGAGCAAGAGGCGATCAACCCCTCCTGGGAGGCCGTGCGCGCGCTCGATGGCTGGCGCCTCGACGGCGCCGTGGTGCACGCGCGCCGCATCTCCTGCGTATTCGGCACCGCCCTGCGCGAACTCGATGCCGCCATCGACGAGCTGCAGCCGCAACTGGTGCTGGCCATCGGCCTGGCCGGTGGCCGCAGCGAGATCACGCCCGAGCGGGTGGCGATCAATGTCGACGACGGCCGCATCTGCGACAACGCCGGCTGCCAGCCGATCGATGTGCCCGTGGTGGCGGGGGCTCCCGCGGCCTATTTCTCGAACCTGCCGATCAAGGCCATGGTGCGCGACCTGCGGGCCGCCGGAATTCCGGCCGCGGTGTCGAACACGGCCGGCACCTTCGTCTGCAATCACCTGTTTTTCGGCCTGATGCACCGCATCGCGACCCGGCCGGAGGCGGGGATGCGCGGCGGCTTCATCCACATTCCCTATCTGACCGGGCAGGCGGCTCGGCTGCCGGGGCAGCCGAGCATGGCGCTGGAGACGCTGGTCGCCGGACTGCGCGTTGCGATCGCCACCGCCCTGTCGGTTCGCGAAGACGTCCTGGAGACCGGCGGCCAGCTCCACTGAGGCGGCTCTCAGGCCTTCGCGACCCAGCGCTGCAGCCAGGGCCCGAGCGTCGCGTTGACCGCGGCGGGCTGTTCCATCGTGAGCATGTGGCCGCACTGCGCGATCCAGACCAGGTCGGCGTGCGGCACCAGCGCGGCAATCTCGCGCGAGCATTCGGGCGGCGTCAGGCGATCCTGGTCGCCGCACATCACCAGCACGGGACAGCGCAGGCCCGGCAACTGCTCGCGGGCGTCGGGGCGTTCCATCAGCGCCCGGTTCTGGCGCACCAGCTGCGTGACACCGGCATCGAGCACCAGGTCGATGTAGCGCCGCAGCAGCGGGGCGTCGCCGGAGCGCGTGGGATGGAAGGCGAAGCCGGCGTTGAATTCGATCACGTCGCGCGCCTCGCCGAGTTCGAAGAGTTCGATGGCCGAGCGCCGCAGCTCGAACATCTCGGGCGTCTCGGGGCGCGCGTTGGTGCCCAGCAGGGCCAGGCCGACGATGCGTCCGGGCGCCTGCCGCGCGGCTTCCATGGCGATCATGCCGCCCATCGATGCGCCGCAGAGGACCAGCGGTCCGGGGTTCTCCTCCAGCACGGCCGCGGCCATGGTCTCGATGCGGCCGTGGCGCATGTGGGCGTCGCTCACCCGGGCATCGAGGGCGGGGGGCAGGGCGGGCCGCTGGGCCTCCCAGAGGCGTTCGTCGCAGGCGAGGCCGGGCAGCAATACGAGACTTGGCATGTGCGGATTCTCTTCGAAGCGCGCGGTCGTGCGGATGTCACGCGCTGCGGGACAATAGGGCCCAGCCTATGCCCACTACCGAACTCATCCTGATCCGCCACGGCGAGACCGACTGGAACCGCGAGCTCCGCTTCCAGGGCCACATCGACGTTCCCCTCAACGACATGGGTCACGAGCAGGCGCGCCGGCTCGGGCTGCGCCTGGCCGGCGAGCCGGTGCAGCATCTCCTCAGCAGCGACCTGATGCGGGCGCAGCAGACCGCGACCCCCGCCGCACGCCAGCTCGAACTCGACATCGTCACCTCGGTGGCGCTGCGCGAGCAGCATTTCGGCATCGTCGAAGGCATGCGCGCCGACGAGATCCAGAACCTGCATCCGCGCGCCTGGGAAGACTGGCTCCAGTTTCGCGAGGACCATGCGATGCCCGAGGGCGAGTCGGCGCGCCAGTTCCATGCCCGCATCATCGAGGCGCTGGGCCGCATCGCCACCGCGCATGAAGGGCAGAAGCTGCTGGTGGTCACGCACGGCGGCGTGCTCGACATGGTGTGGCGCACCGCGCGCGGGCTGGGCCTCAACGGGCCGCGCCAGAGCGAGATTCCGAACGCCGGCTTCAACCGGATCCGGATCGCCGATGCCGCCCAGCCCGAGCTGATCGAGATCGTCGACTGGGCGGACACGCGGCATCTGGCGGACCTGCCGGCCCAACCCACCTACGACCAGAGCCGGCATCGGAAGACGTAGGGCGCGGCGGCGCGGGTTCGCAAGATTCGTCAAGCAACGAGCAAGGGGAATCAAGGGCCGGCGCAGGGTCTGGGCCATCATCGCGGCTTGCAAGACCCTCGGAGCCGATGCCCATGGACTACGCGACCACCCGGGAACTCGTTGCCGCCCTGCAGGCCGGAAAGACCTCGGCCGTCGCGCTGCTGAAGCGCTCGATCGAGCGCATCGAGCAGCTGGATCCGGTCTTCAACGCCGTCGTCGTGCGCGACTTCGAGCGCGCCCGCGAGGCGGCCGTCGCGGCGGATGCGGCGCTGGCGCGCGGGGACCGGCGGCCGCTGCTGGGCGTCCCGATCACGGTCAAGGAAGCCTTCGATGTCGCGGGGCTGCCGACCACCTGGGGCATTCCGGGCACCGGGCAGCTCGGCGCGACCGATGACGCGGTCGTCGTCCGAAGGCTGAAGGCCGCCGGTGCCGTGCTCGTCGGCAAGACCAACGTCGCGATGCAACTCGCCGACTGGCAATCGACCAACCCGGTCTTCGGCACCACCCGCAATCCCTGGGACCCGGCGCGCACGCCGGGCGGCTCCTCCGGCGGCAGTGCCGCAGCGCTGGCGGCGGGCTACGTGTCGCTCGAATTCGGCTCGGACCTGGTCGGGTCGCTGCGCGTGCCGGCCCACTTCTGCGGCGTCTTTGCGCACAAGCCCACGCACGGTCTGGTGCCGATGCGCGGCTGCGCGCCGCCGGGCACGCCCGCGCTGTCGGTGGACCCGGGCGTCGATCTTGCGGTGGTCGGTCCGATGGCGCGCAGTGCCGCCGACCTGGCGCTGGCGCTCGACGTCGTCGCCGGCCCCGACGATGCCGAGGCCGTCGCGTACCGCCTGGCGCTGCCGCCGGCGCGCCATCTCGCGCTCGGCGACTTCCGCGTGCTGGTGCTCGACCAGCATCCCCTGGTGCCGACTTCGGAGGCGGTCGGCTCGGCATTGCAGCGCCTGTGCGGCGCGCTGGAGGGCGCCGGCTGCCGGATCGCCCGGACCAGCCCGCTGCTGCCGGACCTGGCGCGCGTCGCGTCGCTCTGGGGGCAATTGCTGTGGGCCATGATCAGCGCCGACATGCCGGGCCTCGAGGGCGGCATCAGCCACCGGGACTGGATCCATGCGGACCGCGCACGGACCGGCATCGCGCATCAGTGGCGCGAGTTCTTCAGGCAGTGGGACGTGGTCCTGTGCCCGGTGTCGCCGACGCCGGCCTTCCTGCATGACCACGGCGAGATGGAGGCGCGGCGGCTGCGCATCGACGACCGGGACATCGCCTACAAGGACCAGTCGCCCTGGTCGAGCATTGCGACGCTGACCGGGCTGCCGTCGACCGCGATGCCGATCGGGCTCAGCGAAGAGGGGCTGCCGGTCGGGATGCAGATCATCGGTCCGTACCTGGAGGACCGCACCACCATCGCCTTCGCCGAGGCCGTGGAGCGCGCGTTCGGTGGGTTCGTCGCGCCGCCGGGCCTGTCCGCGCGGTAGCGCTACCGAGGCCTAGAATCGACGCATGAGCAATGAGGAGCCTCCAGTCCGACGCGCCCGCCGAGGCAGCGGCGCGGTCACCCTTCATGACGTCGCGAAGCTCGCGGGCGTGGCGCCGATCACCGCCTCGAGGGCCTTGAGCACGCCGCGGCAGGTGTCGGCCGAGGTGCTGAAGAAGGTCACGGCCGCGGTCGAGCGGACCGGCTACGTGCGCAACGTGCTGGCTGGCGGCCTGGCGTCCACGCGCAGCCGGCTGGTGGCGGCGGTGGTGCCGACGATTGCCGGCCCGGTGTTCCTGCAGACCGTGCAGTCCCTGACCCAGGCGCTGGCCGAGCGCGGCTACCAGCTGATGCTGGGCCAGAGCGGCTACGTCGATTCGCGCGAGGACGCGCTGCTCGAAGCCATCATCGGCCGCCGCCCCGACGGCATCGTGCTGACCGGCATCATGCATTCGCCCGAGGGGCGCAAGCGCCTGCTGGCCGCCGGCATCCCGGTGGTCGAGACCTGGGACCTCACGCCGACGCCGCTCGACATGCTGGTGGGCTTCTCGCACCCGGCGGTCGGCCGGGCGGTGGTCGAGTTCCTGCATGCCCGGGGCCGCCGCCGGCTGGCGGTGATCGCCGGCGACGACGAACGTGCCCTGCGGCGCCTGCAGGCCTTCCAGGACACGGCGCGCGCCGCCGGCCTGCCCGAAGTCGCCGTGGTGCGGGTGCCGGCGCCGACCACCCTGAAGAGCGGCCGCTCGGCGCTCGTCGAGCTGCTGCGCGAGGCGCCGGGCATTGACGCCGTCTTCTGCAGTTCGGACCTGCTCGCGCTCGGCGTCATGACCGAGGCGCAGGCGCGGGGCATTGCCGTTCCGGGGCAGCTGGCGGTGGTCGGCTTCGGCGACCTCGAATTCGCCGCCGACCTCCATCCGGCGCTGACCACGGTGCGCATCGACGGCACGGCCATCGGGCGCCAGGCCGCGCAATTCATCGTCGATCGGGCGGAGGGCGGGCAGCGTGGGCCGCGGGTGGTCGACATCGGCTTCTCGATCGTCGAGCGCGCCAGCGCCTGATCCGTACAAACCCCTAGCCGGATCCGCTGGTTCTCGAAAAAAGGTAGCGCTATCATCCAACCATCAAAGGTAGCGCTACCATTTCAAGGAGACAGGCATGAAGAGATTGTTCGGCACGCTCGCCCTCGGCCTCGCGGCCCTCGGCGCCCAGGCCCAGGACTGGCCCCAGAAACCCGTGACCCTCGTGGTTCCCTTCCCGCCCGGCGGCTCGACCGACATGGTGGCGCGCGCCATGGCGCCGAAACTCGGCGACAAGCTGGGCCAGACCTTCCTGGTCGACAACAAGGCCGGCGCCACCGGCACCATCGGCGCGACCCAGGTGAAGCGCTCGGCGCCCGACGGCGCCACCTTCCTCGTGACCTCGCTGGGCCCGCTGGTGATCGCACCGCACCTCATCAAGGGCATGCAGTACGACGCACTGAAGGACTTCGACCTGATCACGGTGGCGGTGCAGGCGCCCAACGTACTGGTGGTGCCGGCCAAGTCGCCGCACAAGACGGTGGCCGACGTCATCGCGAACCTGAAGGCGAACCCGGGCAAGATGACCTTCGCCTCCTCGGGCAACGGCTCGAGCGACCACCTCACGGCCGAGCTGTTCTGGCAGCAGACCGCCACCAGCGGCCTGCATGTGCCGTACAAGGGCGGGGCGCCCGCGATCACGGACCTGCTCGGCGGCCAGGTCGATGCGTCGTTCCAGAACGTCAACGCGGTGGTGCAGAACATCCAGGCCGGCAAGCTCCGGGCGCTCGCGGTGACCGGCGACAAGCGCTCGCCGGTGCTGCCCGAGGTCCCGACCGCGGCCGAAGCCGGCATCAAGAACCTCGAGGTCTATTCGTGGCAGGCGATCGTCGCGCCCAGGGGCCTGCCGCCCGCGGTGCGCAGCAAGGCGCACGATGCGATGGCCGCCGCGCTCAACGACCCCGCGGTCAGGCAGCAGTTCACCGCCATCGGCCTCGAGGTGGTCGCCAACACGCCCGAGCAGTTCGCCAAGTTCCAGCAGCAGGAGTTCGCGCGCTGGAAGAAAGTGATCGAGACGGGCAAGATCTCAATCGACTGAGCAAGAGCACCCGCCATGCCCCATTCCACCCCCCTCGTCACCGCGCTGCGCGTGATCCCGGTCGCCGGCCGCGACAGCATGCTGTTGAACCTGAGCGGCGCGCACGGACCCTTCTTTACCCGCAACCTGCTGATCCTCACCGACAACGCCGGGCGCACCGGCGTCGGCGAGGTGCCGGGCGGCGAGAAGATCCGCCAGACGCTCGAGGACGCGCGCGACCTGGTCGTCGGCCAGTCGATCGGCGCCTGCCAGCGCGTGCTGCAGCAGGTGCAGAAACAGTTCGCCGACCGCGACGCCGGTGGACGCGGACTGCAGACCTTCGACCTGCGCACCACCATCCATGCCGTGACCGCGATCGAGTCGGCGCTGCTCGACCTGCTGGGCCAGCACCTGGGCGTGCCGGTCGCGGCGCTGCTCGGCGAAGGCCAGCAACGCGACGCGGTGGAGATGCTGGGCTACCTGTTCTTCGTCGGCGACCGCGACAAGACCGACCTGCCCTATGCCCGCGAGCCCGGGGCCGACAACGACTGGTTCCGGCTGCGGCACGAGCAGGCGATGACGCCGCAAGCCGTGGTGCGGCTGGCCGAGGCGGCGCGCGAGCGCTACGGCTTCAACGACTTCAAGCTCAAGGGCGGCGTGTTGCGCGGCGAGGCGGAGATCGAGTGCATGGTCGCGCTGCACGAGCGCTTCCCCGAGGCCCGCGTCACGCTCGACCCCAATGGCGGCTGGCTGCTCAAGGATGCGATCCGCCTGATGCGCGACATGCGCGGCGTGGTCGCCTATGCCGAGGATCCCTGCGGCGCCGAGGAGGGCTTCTCGGGCCGCGAGGTGATGGCGGAGTTCCGGCGCGCCACCGGCCTGCCGACCGCCACCAACATGATCGCCACCGACTGGCGCCAGATGAGCCATGCGCTGGCGCTGCAGTCGGTCGACATTCCGCTGGCCGATCCGCATTTCTGGACCATGGCCGGCTCGGTGCGGGTGGCCCAGACCTGCCGCGACTGGGGCCTGACCTGGGGCTCGCACTCGAACAACCACTTCGATGTCTCGCTCGCGATGTTCACCCAGGTGGGCGCCGCCGCGCCGGGCCGCGTGACCGCGATCGACACCCACTGGATCTGGCAGGACGGCCAGCGCCTGACCAAGGAGCCGCTGCGCATCGAGGGCGGCCTGGTGCAGGTGCCGAAGAAGCCGGGCCTGGGCGTCGAGCTCGACATGGCAGAGGTCGAGAAGGCCCACCAGCTCTACAAGCAGCACGGCCTCGGCGCGCGCGACGATGCGGTCGCGATGCAGGGCCTGATTCCCGGCTGGCGCTTCGACCCCAAGCGCCCGGCCTTCGACCGATAGGACTGAGACCTTGCGGGACAGACCAAGAAACTGCTCAGCAGTTTTTGCTCTGTCCTCAACTGACTAAAAGGAGCCATCCATGAGAGAAAACCGCCTGCGCACGCTATGGAAGTCGGGAGGTGCCGCGGTCAACGGCTGGCTCGCGATTCCCAATGGCTTCTCGGCCGAGACCATGGCCCACCAGGGCTGGGACTCGCTGACCATCGACCTGCAGCATGGCGTGGTCGACTACCAATCGATGATCCCGATGCTGCAGGCGATCTCGACCACCGACACGGTGCCCGTGGTGCGCGTGCCGTGGCTCGATCCGAGCGCGCTCATGAAGGCGCTCGACGCCGGCGCCTATGGCCTCATCTGCCCGATGATCAGCACCGCCGACGAGGCCGCGCGGCTGGTCGCCTACACCCACTACGCGCCGCGCGGCACCCGCAGCTTCGGGCCGGTGCGCGCCTCGCTCTACGGCGGCGCCGACTACGCGCAGCATGCCAACGACACCATCGTGACCTTCGCGATGATCGAGACCGCTCAGGCACTGGACAACCTCGACGCCATCCTGTCGGTCGAGGGGCTGGACGCGGTCTACATCGGGCCGTCCGACCTCTCGCTGGCGCTGGGCTGCAGGCCGGTGTTCGACGAGGTCGACCCGCCGGTCGCGCAGGCCATCGACCACATCCTCGAACGCGCCAAGGCGCACGGCCTGGTGGCCGGGATCCACAACGGCACGGCCGAAGGCGCGCTGGCGCGCATCGCCAAGGGCTTCCAGTTCGTCACCGTGAGTTCGGACGCGCGACTGATCGCAGCCGGCTCGCAGCAACTGCTTTCGCAAATGCGCGCCGCTCCGGCGGCGCCCGGCTCCACCTCCTACTGAAAGGGAACTGACCATGAAGATCGGATTCATCGGCCTCGGCATCATGGGCGCGCCGATGGCGCAGAACCTGCTGCAGGCGGGCCACGAGATGATCGTGCGCACGCGCAGCAAGGTGCCCGACGCGCTGAAGGGCGCCACCGTCTGCAAGACCAACGCCGAGGTCGCGCGCGCGGCCGAGGTCGTCATCCTGATGCTGCCGGACACGCCCGACGTCGAGCAGGTGCTGTTCGGCGAGGACGGCGTCGCTTCCGGGCTCACCAAGGGCAAGACGGTGATCGACATGAGCTCGATCGCGCCGATGGAGACCAAGCGCTTCGCAAAGAAGATCAATGAACTCGGCTGCGACTACCTCGACGCCCCGGTCTCGGGCGGCGAAGTGGGCGCCAAGGCCGCCAGCCTGACCATCATGGTGGGCGGCGACGAGGCCGTGTTCGAGCGCGCCCGGCCGCTGTTCGAGGCCATGGGCAAGAACATCACGCGGGTGGGCGGCAACGGCGACGGCCAGACCACCAAGGTGGCGAACCAGATCATCGTGGCGCTCAACATCGCGGCGGTCGGCGAGGCGCTGCTGTTCGCCAGCAAGGCCGGCGCCGATCCGGCCAAGGTGCGGCAGGCGCTGATGGGCGGCTTCGCGGCCAGCCGCATCCTCGAGGTGCATGGCGAGCGGATGATCAAGCGCACCTTCAATCCGGGCTTCCGGATCGCGCTGCACCAGAAGGACCTGAACCTGGCGCTTGCCGGCGCGAAGGAAATGGACGTGGCGTTGCCGCAGACCGCGTCGGCGGCCCAGCTGATGCAGTCCTGTGCCGCCCATGGGTGGGACCAGCTCGATCACTCGGCGCTGGTCAAGGCGCTCGAGCAGATGGCTGCCCACGAAGTGGCGAAGGGCTGATCAGCCGAAGGCGGGCAGGCCGAGCCGCGCGTAGACCGCGGCCGCCTGCCGGCGCAGCCGCAGCGACTCCGGCTGGCCGTTGACCTGCTGCTGCAGGATGCCCTGAGCGCCGGCCAGCGAGGCCTCGGTGCCGAGGCGTGTCAGCGCATCGAGGTATACCTGCTCGAACAGGTCGCGCTGTGCATGGCTGCCGCCGATCTCGACCAGCCGCGGCAGCGCCTGGCCCAGGCCATCGATGGCTGCCGCGAAGTCGCCGTGCGCGTGGGCGCGAAGGCCATGCGCTGCTGGCACGCAGACGCGCTGCCAGGCCTCGCGCGTCGATGGCGGCGCGTTCGGCGCGAACGCCTCGATGTTGTGCAGCAGGACATCGGCCTCGGGGCGGCCGGCGCGTGCCAGCCCGTAGAGGTATTGCAGGTCCAGGAAGGGCAGCACGTGGTCGCCGAGCCGCTCGGCCAGGTGGTCGGCCACGTCATGCCAACGGTCGCCGACCGGCATGCCCGCGAGTTCGAAACGCGCCAGCAGCGATACCGCGCCGACCTGGTCCTGCGAGTAGCCCTTGACCACGCCCCAGACCTCGCGGTCGTAGACCTCGAGCGCCTCGGCGTCGCGGCCCAGGTCGATCAGGAACAGCGCGACGTGCCACCAGTTGTGCGTGACCATGAAGGAGTTGAGCCCGACCCAGGTGTCGCTGAGGGCCCGCATGACGGCCAGTCCTTCATGGAGGCGCCCTTCGGTCAGCATCACGTGGCCGAGTGCGTGGTGCGCCCAGGGCTCCTTGCGCCGCATCGCGATCGCGCGGCGCGCGCTGGCCTCGGCCTCGCGCAGCAGGTGGCATTGCTCGTAGCCGAAGGCCGCCATGCCGTGCAGGTAGGGCACGTCGCCGGCTGCGGGCAGCGCGGCCAGTGCGAGCCGCAGCATGCCGGGGCAGTCGCCGGTGTTGAAGCAGTGGTACTGGCCCAGCTTGAGCGAGGCCAGGTCGCGCGGATGCTCCTTCGCCTGCTCCTGGTGCAGCGCGATGGCGCGCGCGATGTCGCCGGCGGCCCAGGCCGCGATGGATTCGATGTAGCGCCGCTCGCGCGGCGTGGCACGCGCCGCGCCGGCCCGGGCACGATCGAGGAAGGGGCGGGCGTTGGCGGCCGCCTCCTTCGATTCGGCGAACAGGTGCAGCGTCGCGCAGTAGGCCTGCACGATCGGGCTCGCATCGTCGGCGGCGGCCAGCGCGTCGACCGCGCGCGCCTCGCAGGAGATGAAGCCCTCGACGAAGGCATCGATCGCCGGCAGGCTCGCGGCGCCGTCGACCGTGACCGGATTGCCCAGGCTGTCGGTGAAGCTCATCGCGTCGCTTGCTCCGCCCTGGCGGTCAGCCGCGCGGCGGCTCGGGCCAGGGCCGCTGCGGATCGCGGATCAGCTCGAACGCGCGCGAAATCTTGAGCACGCCCAGGTCGTCGAAGCGCTGCCCCGCGATCTGCAGGCCGATCGGCAGGCCGCCGGCGCTGTAGCCGCAATTGATCGAGGCCGCGGGCTGCTCCGACATGTTGAACGGCACCGTGAAGCCGATGTGCTCCAGCGGCCGCAGTGGGTCGTTGGTGGGCGAGGGCGCCTCGGCCGCGGCCGGCAGGTTCGGTGCGGTCGGCGAGATCACGTAGTCGTACCGGGCGCAGGCCGCCACGGCCGCGACCCGCGTCGCATGGAACTGGCTGAAGGCGCGGAACACATGCGCGCCGCTGAAGCCCTCGGCGCTCTCGGCCCACTGGCGGATGTAGGGCAGCACCTTGGCGCGCTGCTCGGGACGCAGCGCGTTCAGGTCGACCAGCGAGCGCATGCGCCACAGGTGGTCCATGCCGTCGAGCATCGCCTGCGACATGAAGGGCTGCATCGTTTCGACGACCGCGCCGGCGCGTTCGAAGAGACGTGCCGCTTGCTCGACCGCGGCCCGGATCTCGGGCTCCACGGCCAGGCCGCAGCCGGCGTCGAGCAGGAGGCCGATGCGCAGGCCGCGCAGGTGGTCGGTGCCCACATCGAAGCTCGACCACGCGAGCTCCTGCGCCGGCAGGCTCATGCTGTCGCGCGCATCGGGCAGTGCCAGCGTCTGCATCATCAGCGCGGCATCGCCGACGCTGCGCGTCATCGGCCCTGCGGCCCGGCCCATGTAGGGCGGGTCGATCGGGATCCGGCCCAGGCTGGGCTTGAGCGTGAAGATGCCGCACCAGGCGGCCGGCAGCCGCAGCGACCCGCCGATGTCGGTGCCGATGTGCAGCGGGCCGTAGCCCGCGGCCGCCGCGGCGCCGGCGCCGGCACTCGATCCACCGGGCGTCTTCGACAGGTCCCAGGGATTGCGCGCCAGCGCATGGAAGCTCGAGAGGCCCGAGGACAGCATGCCGTAGTCGGGCATGGTGGTCTTGCCGAGGATCACCGCGCCGGCCTCCTTGAGCCGCGCCGCGGGGGGCGCGTCGGCGGCCGCCGGTCGCAGCTCGCTCGCCGCGGTGCCGGCGGGCATCGGGTCGCCGCGGGTGGCGATGTTCTCCTTGATCGTGGTCGGCACGCCGTCGAGCGCGCCCAAGGGCTTGCCGTGGCCCCAGCGCGCCTCGGCCGCGCGCGCCTGTTCGAGCGCGGCCTCGGGGCGCAGCAGCCAGGTGGCCTGCAGATGCGGCTCCCAGCGCTCGATGTGGTCGAGCACCGACTGCGTGACCTCGACCGGCGAGAGGCTCTTGTCCCGGTAGCCGGCGAGCAGCTCTCGCGCCGACAGTTCGTGCAGCGCGCGCGTCACGACCAGGACAGCGCCGACAGATCGTTGACGAAGACCGGCATGTCCTTCCACAGGCCCTTGACGCCTTTCTTCGCGACGGTCGGCCATTGGGGCTGGAACAGGAAGCCGTTGGCGGCGTCGTTGGCCAGCAGGCGCTGCACATCGCCCAGCAGCTTGTTGCGTTCGGCCGTGTTGCCGGTGGCCTTGATCTTGTCGAACAGGGCGTTGAATTCCTTCGACTGGTAGCCCCAGTAGTAGTCCGGCTTCGCGTAGTTGCCGAGGTCGAAGGGCTCGACGTGCGAAATGACGCTGAGGTCGAAGTCGTGGCCGCCGCCGTAGGTGGCGCTGAGCCACTGGGCCCATTCGACGTTCTGGATCTTGACGACGATGCCGATCTTGGCCAGTTGCGCGGCGATCACCTCGCCGCCTTGGCGCGCATAGGGCGGCGGCGGCAGCGTCATCGTGAGCTCGAGCGGGGTCTTCACGCCGGCCTCGGCCAGCAACTGCTTGGCCTTCTCGATGTTGAAGGGGTTGACCGCCGTGGTATCGACATAGCCCGCGGCGCCCGGCACGTAGTGGCTGCCGATCGGCACGCCGAAGCCGTCGACCGCGCCCTCGATGACCGCCTTGCGGTCGATCGCCATCAGGATCGCGCGCCGCACGCGCACGTCGTCCAGCGGCTTCCTTTTGTTGTTGATGGACAGGATGGTCTTGGCGCGCGAGCCGCTCAGGATCACCTGGAACTGCGGATTGTTCTTGAACTGCGGCACCACGCGCGTGCCGATGCGCGGGAAGGCGTCGACGTCGCCGGCCAGCACCGCGGCGGCCTGGGCCGCCGGATCGGAGATGAAGCGGAACGTGACCTTGTTGATCTTGGCCGCGCCCGGGTTGCGGAAGCCGTCCCACTTGCTCAGCACCAGCGAGCTGCCCTTGTTCCAGCTGTCGAGCTTGTAGGGGCCGGTGCCCACGGGCTTGGTGGCGTTGGTGTCGGCGCTCTTGGGCTCGACGATGACGGCTGTCGCCTGGCCCAGCACGAACGGCAGGTCGGGGTCGATCTCCTTGTTGATCAGGACCACCGTGTGGTCGTCGATCACCTGGGTGCTGATGTTGGCGAAAGTGCGCTTGTCCTTGTTGGTGCTTTTCTCGCTGCCGGCGCGGTCGAACGAGAACTTGACCGCCTGCGCGTTGAAGGGCTCGCCGTTCTGGAACTTGACGCCGCGCTTGAGCTTGAAGGTGTAGGTGCGCAGGTCGGGCGAGACCTCCCAGCTCTCGGCCAGCAGCGGCGTGACGCTGCCGTCGGCATTGATCTTGGTCAGCGTTTCGAAGACGTTGTACTGGACGATCTCGGCGATCGCGGAGGCGGCGCCGGCGGACGGATCCAGGCCCGGCGGCTCGAGTGCCATGCCCAGCACGATCGAGTCCTTGCGGCCCTGCGCCAGCGCGGCCTGCGGCAGCGCGAGCGGCACGGTGGCGAGTGCGGCGGTGGTCAGGAGGGTGCGGCGATTCAGCATGGTTCAGGGCTCCAGGGAAAGGCGAATGGGGAAATAGAACGTTACATCATCGCGAGCCGGTGCCTGCGCGGCAAGCATTTGCTTATGCGGCCGCCAGCGGCTCGGCTCGCGGCACCGCGGCGAGCAGTGCCTGGGTGTAGGGATGCCGCGCATGCGCGAAGAGCTGCTGCGGCGCACCGCGCTCGACCACGATGCCGCGGTGCAGCACGCAGACTTCGTCGCACAGGTGGTTGACCACCGCGAGGTCGTGGCTGATCAGCAGGTAGCTGATGCCGAACTGCTGCTGCAGGTCCTGCATGAGGTTGAGCACCTGGGCCTGGACCGAGACGTCGAGCGCGCTGACCGGCTCGTCGGCCACGATCAGCCGGGGCCGTGTGATCAGGGCCCGTGCGATCGCGATGCGCTGGCGCTGGCCGCCGGAGAACTCGTGCGGGTACTTGTGCAGGTCGCTGGTGCGCAGGCCGACGGCGGCCAGCGCTTCGGTGGCACGCTCGCGCTGCTCGACGCGGCTGGTCTCGGCCAGTGCTTCGAGCGGCTCGGCGACGATGCGCGCCACGGTCTGGCGCGGATCGAGCGAGCCGTAGGGGTCCTGGAACACCATCTGCACATCGCGCCGCGCCGCCCGCAGTTCGTCCTTGGGCAGTGCATGCAGATCGCGGCCAAGCAGCTTCACGCTGCCCGAGGTCGGCCGGTCCAGTGCCATCACCAGCCGCGCGATGGTCGACTTGCCCGAGCCCGATTCGCCGACGATGCCCAGGCTCTGGCCGGGGCGGACGCTGAAGCTCACGCCGTTGAGTGCCTTCACCATTGGCGGCGGGCCGAACAGGCGTTCGCGCGGCAGGGTGTAGTGGCGAACGAGGTCCGTGACTTGAAGCAGCGCGGCCGAATTCGGATCGGGATCGAAGTGGTCCGTCATGCGGCGGCTCCTTCTTCGGCGGCGATCTCGTCGAGCCGGATGCAGCGCACGCGGTGGTCGTGCGGCAGCAGCACCGGCGGCGGACGTGTCGCCTGGCAGGCCTCGACCGTGAAGCTGCAGCGGCCCGCGAACGGACAGCCCGGCGGCAGGTCCACCAGTTCGGGCACGCTGCCGCGGATGGTGGCGAGCTTGAGGCCGCGCGGGGCGCCCAGCGCCGGCCGGGCCGCGAACAGGCCGCGGGTGTAGGGGTGGGCGCGCTCGGCGAAGACCGCGGCGGTCGGGCCGCTCTCGACCACGCTGCCGCCGTACATCACGAGCATCTTCGAGACGCTTTCGGCGATCACGCCGAGGTCGTGCGAGATCAGGATCAGCGCCATGCCC